>PKSW01000361.1 GCA_002869465.1 Marinilabiliales bacterium | reverse complement strand
TGAGAGACAAATTATTTGTTGGTTCCATTAACGGGGTGTATATTTACGATATTTCTGATCCCCAAGGCATTATATTCCTGTCGCATTACGAACATATCACCAGTTGCGATCCGGTAGTAGCTAATGACACGCTTGCCTTTGTTACTTTGAACAGCCAAAGCACATGCAGATGGCAAACAGGTGCCAACAGGCTGGATATTCTGGATATTAAAAATATCGTGAACCCACAATTGTTGGTAAGCAAAAATATGCAGGACCCAAAAGGTCTGGCTGTTGACGGAAATTACCTTTTTGTTTGCAATGGCGATATTGGTGTGACCATATACGATTTTTCAAATATCCATCAACTGGACAATGTAAGTGGCATCATGGGGATTGACGCCTATGATATCATCCTGCATAATAACATTCTCATTTTGGTTGGAAAGGATGGATTGTTTCAATACAATTATGAAAATATATACCAACTTGAACCTTTGTCAAACATCTTATTTTAAAGACTATGAAGTTATTAACTACAATATTGAGTTTCTTTCTTTTCATTTCAGTATATGGCCAAAGAGGGTATACTGAAGTTACTGCCAAGGAAGGTGAAGTAGAAAACAAATTAGAACAGTTCAACCTGATCAAGATTGGATCATCAATTCAGGCTGAACCATTCAGCGACAACTATTACGGTTATGATTATTATGATCCTTACTATTATTATGATGAATATTATTATGATAATGGTCCCGTCACGCAGGTTTATGCCTCATACGAGCATATTTGGGAGTTTAGAAAAAAAATAGCTGTTTCAATTGAACCCAGGGTAGGTGTTTCTTTCTGGAATTCCAATGTGGGTTTCACGGCGGGTAATGAAATCAAATTCTATTGGGCAAACACCAAGAACTGGCGCATGGGTGTTTCGGCTTATGCAGGATACACATACTCAAACCGAGACTCATACAGGTGGGTAAGTATGGATGATGGCGCATATCAACAAAGGGTCCCGGTTACTTTAAACTTCCATTCTGTGGGTTTTGGTCCGGCTTTCATTCCTTTTCAGTTCAGGATTAAAAATTCACCTGTTATTATCGAGAATATGATCACGCTGATGGGTATAAATGTGATTTCGGAAAGAACAAGTGACTACCCGATAGCAGAAGACCAATACCAGCGTATTAACAACACTGAAGTTTATCCTTATTTCTTAAAATTCGAATTGAAAGTGGGCATTGCCTTGCCTTAATTATTTATTCATAGTTGTATATTTGAAGATAAGTTGTATATTATGATGATAAGTTTATAATAAAAAGAAATTAAATTTAAAAGAAGTAATATTATGAACAAAGTGATTTTTTTATTCCTAAGTATTATTTTAATAAGTTCTTGCTCAAAAAAGGATACGCCTATCGGATTATGGGATGACAATATAAAACTGTCAACAAAGAATGTAGAGTTTGGCGTAAATGCTGACTCAGTTGTAATTACAACAGAAGGAGACTGGTGGTGGGTTGCTGAAATTACGCTAAATGACAGCTCTTATAGTTATTATAATAATGAAAATATTAATCTTGAATCTGACTCATATACAATTATTGAAGACCATTTTGTTGTTGAAAGACGGGATAAAAACACGCTTTTTATTAAGCTAGACGAAAACATGACAGGAGAAGAAAGAGTAATGATAATTACACTTGAAGCAGGAGACTATTTTGATCATGTAAAAATTAATCAATTAGCTAACTAATCTCGATTTGAGGAATAAAAATGTGTTTTGTATTGAGAATTATAGATATCAATACAATATATAAGTAAACTGCTCTGTTTGCTTGTCTTTTTGGTCGTCTCTGCAATTATCCCGACTTTTGTCTGATAATCTCAGGAAATGCCCAATTCAATTAATATTGCTTTAATAATTACAAGCTGTCTACTATTTGTAATTATGCTTTGGGCAGCAATGGTTTCTTTTCATGAGAAAGAAAAAAGGGCTTTCTCCCGATTTCTATTACTTTCTATTGTATTACCCATACCCTATCTTTTCCTGGCGCTTTTTAAAATTGACTTTCAACTCCCGACTGCCATTATTTTATTGATTTTAACTTACGGAAGTTTAATTTTGTTATTGATTCCTTTCGGAAGAAAGAAACAACAACCCGTATCCATTCCATCACACCAAATCGACGAAAGAGATACGATGTTCTCACGGAATGAGTTGATTCCCGGAACTGAAACATTTGACAATTATTACAATCGCAAACCGGCATACAAAGAAGTTGATGATCATTTCCGTGCAAAAGCGGGCTTATTAAAGCCGGGATCATCCCAATACAAACCCATTCCGTTTGCTTCGGCCGATGCAAGCTTTGAAACAATCGGTGCGCTTCGAAAACAGGTAAATGGTTCGGTTAACAAGAATATCACAAAAACTAATCCTGATGAAATAGGCCAGTATATCAAAAACTGGTCGAAAAAGTTAGGCGCTCTTGATTGCGGCATTGCCGAACTGAAACCCTACCATTTATATTCGGTGGGCGGACGAAAAGAAAGAAGAGATAAACCGGTTGTCAATCAGCATAGCTATGCCATTGCGTTTACCGTTGAAATGGATAAGGAAATGGTCAGTGCTGCACCCTCTGCATCCATAGTGATGGAATCGGCACAACAATACCTGGAATCGGGAATTATCGCCTTGCAGGTGGCCAGTTTTATCAGAAAGCTCGGTTACCAAGCCCGCGCTCATATAGATGGCAACTATGAAGTGGTTTGTCCGCTTGTAGCGCGTGATGCCGGCCTGGGTGAAATTGGCAGAATGGGACTATTGATGACCCCTAAATTAGGCCCTCGAGTTAGAATTTCAGTTGTTACCACAGATTTGCCATTGATCATCGATAAACCACTGCACAGTCATTCTTTTACCGACTTTTGCACTATCTGCAAAAAATGTGCTGATGCTTGCCCCAGCCAGGCCATTTCATTTGACCCTATGCAGAATATTGACGGCATTAAAAGGTGGCAGATCAACCAGGAAAAATGTTTTACATTATGGTGTACCCTGGGCACCGATTGTGGCCGCTGTATCAGCGTGTGCCCATACTCGCACCCCGATAATTTACTGCATAATATAGTCCGGGTTGGCATCAGAAACTCATCTTTATTCAGAAAATTTGCCTTGCATTTAGACGATTTCTTTTATGGTAGAAAGCCTGCTCCGGCAGACTTCCCCGAATGGGCAGCTACAAATTCAATTAATCTATGAACACACCACAATTTAAAAATGCCATTGTCAGGAAACCATGCAAAAACATGGTAAATGGATTAAGTTCAGCGAACCTGGGAATCCCCGATTATGACCTGGCCATGAAACAGCATCAAAACTATATTAACGCTTTGATATTTTGTGGGCTTCAGGTTGAAGTGCTGGAAGCTAATGAGGATTTTCCTGATTCAACATTTATAGAAGATATAGCATTACTGACACCTCATTCTGCCATTATCACCAATCCCGGTGCGCTTTCCCGAAAAGGTGAAGCCACTGATGTCTTGGATACCATAAAAAAGTATTACGATCAAATTGATTTTATCAAAGAACCAGGTACCATAGAAGCTGGCGATATCATGATGGTAAGTGATCATTTTTATATTGGATTATCTGAGCGTACCAATCAAGAAGGTGCCCAGCAAATGACATCCATCCTGGCAAAATATAAATTGGGGACAACGGTTGTCCCGCTGAAAGAAATGCTACACCTTAAAACGGGCGTGGCATATCTCGAACATAACAACCTACTAGTAACCGGAGAATTTGTTAACATTCCTGTATTTGATCCGTTCAACAAACTGGAAATTGAAACATCGGAAAGTTATGCGGCCAATTGCATATGGGTAAACGATCATGTCATCATTCCGAAAGGCTATCCCAATGCAAAAAACACTATTGAAAAAACAGCTTACAAAACCATTGAAGTGGATGTATCGGAGTTTAAAAAACTGGATGGAGGTTTAAGCTGTCTTTCTTTAAGATTCTAAAAGTTTTATCAAATGAAATATATAAGCATCATCCTTATAACATTACTTCTATCCTGCCAAAATTCTGTCAATACAATGTCTGCCAAAGAGGATATTCTGAAAGTTTTAATGTCACAACAAAATGCCTGGAATGAAGGGGATATTGATGGTTATATGCAGGGATATTTAAAAAGTGATTCGCTGCGATTTGCTTCAGGAGGAAATATCAGTTATGGCTGGCAGAACACATTTGAAAGATATGCCGCAGGCTACCCTGACAGAAATACGATGGGGCTCCTTACTTTTTCGGAGATTGACATTTCTATCATTTCGGATGATTCAGCCCTTGTTTTCGGGAAATGGGAACTGGAAAGGTCTTCAGATCATCCCTGGGGACTGTTCACCTTAATTTTAAAAAAAACACCCGAAGGATGGCGGATAGTTCATGATCATACTTCATCAGCGAAGTAATCATTGGCCTAAATAATATTCACTTCCGGTTCCAATTTAATTCCAAATTGCTTCTGAACACTTTTCCTGATATCATTTGCTAAAGCCAGTATTTCTTCTCCGCTTGCGTCACCATAATTCACAATAACCAGTGCCTGCTTATCATGCACCCCGGCAGCTCCTACTTTTTTACCTTTCCATCCGCACTGCTCAATCAGCCAGCCGGCGGCCAGTTTAACTTTTCCATCAGATTGCGGGTAAACAGGTATGTTTGGGTAGCTTTCTTTGAGCTTTTGTGCTGTTTTTTCTACAACAACGGGATTCTTAAAAAAACTACCCGCATTTTTAAGTTGATCCGGATCTGGCAGTTTTGAATTCCTGATTTGTATAACAGCTTCACTCACTTCCTTTATTGAAATCTCATTCTCATTTCTACCAGCAAATGCTTCTTTTAAAGGTGCATAGCTCAGATTTAACTTAGGCTTTTTAGATAAGCGGAAAGTGACATGGGTGATAAAATACTTGCCCTTATCAGTGGTTTTAAAAATACTACTCCGGTAGCCAAACTCGCACTCAATTTTGGTGAATTTTTTAATCTTCCCGGTTTTCAATTCGAAGGCTTCCAGGCTTTCAAAAACTTCTTTTACTTCCACCCCGTAGGCACCAATATTCTGAATGGGTGCTGCCCCCACTTTACCGGGTATCAAACTCAGGTTTTCAATACCGCCATAGCCTTTCTTAACCATTTCATTAACAAAAGACGGCCAATGCTCGCCACCTCCCACTTTGATCAGTATTTCATCATCTGTTTCCTTTAAAATCTCTTTTCCCAATATCTGGCAAGCCAATATCAATCCTTCATAGCGTTGGGTAAAGAGTATATTGCTGCCTCCACCCAACACCATCACCAGCTTTTTTGATAGTTCATCACCAGCATAAAGTTCTTGTAAATCCTTCAAAGAAGTAATCGCCACATAGCGACTGGCTTCAACGGCTATGCCAAAAGTTGTATAGGGTTTTAAGCAGAAATCCTGATATATAAACATATGATTCAAAGATATGAAATCGGCACAATAATTTTAACATTTTTTAGTTATTCCAGAAAAGCTTTTATAGTTTGTTTTTACTCCTCTAACCACTTGGCCAAAAAAGTAATTGTATCGGTTATCAATGATCTGGTTACCGACCAGCGCGTTGCCAAAGTTTGCCAGTCGCTTACCAACATGGGGTTTGAAATTTTGCTTGTTGGCCGCAAATTAAAAAATAGTTTACCGCTGGACAACCGCCCCTATAAAACACACCGGATGCGCTTGCTGTTTACAAAAGGGCCTCTTTTTTACATTGAATTTAATAAAAGGTTGTTTTTTCTTTTGCTTTTTAGGAAAGCTGATCTGTTGGTTTCAAATGACCTGGATACGCTATTACCCAATTTCATTGTCTCAAAAATGAGAGGTATTCCAATGGTTTACGACAGCCACGAATATTTTACTGAAGTACCGGAACTGGTCAACCGGAAAAGGGTTCAAAAAATATGGAAAAGCATCGAACGACGTATATTTCCCAAACTAAAGCAAGTGATTACCGTAAATGACTCCATTGCGGATTTGTACGAAAAGGAATATAGCATCAGGCCGAAAGTAGTCAGGAACATACCATTCTTGAATAAATCAACGGTTACAAAATCCCGCCAGGAACTCGGACTTCCGACAGATAAATTTATATTGATTTTACAAGGTTCAGGTATCAATATAGACCGCGGAACTGAAGAAATGGTGGAAGCCATGCAATACATACATAAAGCCGTGCTACTGATTGTTGGTGGTGGCGATGTAATCGGTATAATAAAAAGGAAAGCAGATGAGCTTTCAATCTACGACAAAGTTATTTTCAAACCCAAACAACTTTACCAGGATCTGATGCAATACACGGCCAATGCGGATATCGGATTAACACTAGACAAAGACACAAACCTGAATTACCGCTTCAGTCTTCCCAATAAACTGTTCGACTACATCCATGCCGGAATTCCAGTTATGGCGAGCCCCTTGCCCGAACTAAAGAAAATTATTGACCAATACAATATTGGAGATTTTATACCCAGCCACGATCCAAAACAAATCGCTCAGAAAGTGAATGAGATAATCGAAAACAAAGAGATCATGGCGATTTGGAAAAAAAATATTAAATTCGCCATCCAAGATTTAAGCTGGGAAACTGAAGAACACATTTTAAAACAAGTCTATGGAAAATATGTCTGATTTGCATCTACATATTATATCATTCGATATCCCTTATCCAGCTAATTACGGAGGTGTTATTGATGTGTATTATAAAGCAAAAGCTCTTGCCGAAAAAGGCGTGAAAGTGCATTTGCATTGTTTCCAATATGGACGAAAGCCAAGTGCGGAGCTGGCTGATATTTTTTACGAGGTGAAATATTACAAAAGGGATATTTCCAAGAAACATCTTTTTAAAAGCATCCCTTATATAGTAAGTTCTCGTGTTTCGGATGAATTAAAAGCCAACCTCAGAAAAGATAAGCATCCGATATTGATGGAGGGCTTACACACAAGTTCATTACTTGAAAGCAAAACCCTCCATAAAGGACGGAAAATGATCGTACGACCGCATAATATTGAGCATGAATATTATCAGAACCTGGCCAAAGTTGAATCCGACATTTTTAAAAAGTATTATTTCTATAATGAATCCGTAAAACTGAAACGTTACGAAAGCATCCTGAAAAAAGCTGATCTGTTGCTGGCCATTTCAAAAAATGATGAAGCTTATTTCAACCAACTCTATGAAAATGTAGCTTTTATTCCAGCTTTCCATCCATTTAAAACCGTTGACTGCAAGGTAGGAAAGGGTGATTTTGTGCTGTATCATGGAAATCTATCCGTTGCTGAAAACACGAATGCGGTTAAATTTCTGATCAGCAATGTTTTTAATGACATTGACATTCCGTTGAAAATTGCCGGCTTAAACCCTCCGCGGAACCTGATCAACCTGATCAACAACGGGCACGGGCGAGACGTGGAACTGATCAGTAACCCCAATGACGAAACCCTGGATGCGCTGATTAAAAATGCACAGATCAATATTTCAATAACGGCTCAAAAAACCGGTTTAAAACTGAAATTACTGAATACCTTGTACAACGGAAGGCACTGCCTGGTAAATGAAAAAATGCTGAGCGGTAGCAAACTGGATGAGCTTTGTATTATTGCCAATGATCATGCAAGCATGAAACGTAAGATAAAAAGCCTGTTCAATAAAGAGTTTAATGAAGGGAATATTAATACCCGAAAAAGGAAGTTAACCTCGATTTACAATAACGGCCACAATGTGGATCACCTAATTGAGCTGATTAGTTGAGCTGATCACCAAGCCATCTTCACATTTGATGATCTTTCCCGGAAATTTATGGATGATGTTATAATTATGCGTAGCCATAATGACCGTTTTTCCCATCTCACAGATCTTCAGTAATAATTTCATAATGCCATTTGATGTTTCCGGATCGAGGTTACCAGTAGGTTCATCTGCCAAAATAACCTCCGGATGATTTAATAATGAACGTGCAATGGCAATCCGCTGTTGCTCACCGCCTGATAACTGGTGTGGCATCAATTTAAGCTTATCAATCATACCCACCTGCTCCAATACTTCTAAAATCCGCTGATTAATTTCATTTTTATCTTTCCAACCGGTCGCCTTCAATACAAATTTGAAGTTCTCTTCTACATTGCGGTCTTCGAGCAACTGGAAGTTCTGAAAAACAATACCGAGTTTTCTCCTTAAAAAAGGAATATTATGCCTTTTCAGGGTATTCAGATTGAAACCACATATCGTCCCCTCTCCTTCTTTCAGTTCCAGGTCGGCATAGAGAATTTGCAGCAGGCTCGACTTTCCGCTGCCTGTTTTTCCGATCAGGTAAACAAATTCGCCATTCTTAATGTCGAGATCGACATTCTCAAGTACTCGTTTATTTCTTTGATACACCGAAACTGTATCCAGTTTTATGATCGGTTCGTTACTCATTTAAAATGATTTGAAACAAAGATAGAAAATCCGAAGGAAGGAATAGAAGAAAATATTGCCTTACTTTTTTGCTTCCTTTGAATATTTCGATAAATAGAAATTATGCATCACCCAGGCCTGGAATTTATTGATGGTTTTTACTTGTCCCAGGAATTCGCCTTCAACAAAAGCTTTACAGGTTTTTTCCAGCAACAAAGCCACCGAATATGCTTCCTCCATTTCGCGGCCTATACAAACGGCACCATGATTCGCTATCAAAGCTGCGTTTCGACCTTCTAACGCCTTTACCACTTTCCGTACAATTTTTTTGGTGTTCGACAGGGCATACTCCGTAACCCTCACCGATGGCCCGATCAATTGCACCTGGTCGTCGAAAATGGGGGGCACTTCTCGCCTGCATGCGGCCACTACAGAAGCATTCACCTGGTGGGTATGAATGATAGCATGGATGTTTTTCCGATTCAGGTAAATACCTGCATGCATTTTAAACTCCGATGAGGGCTTATGCGTGCCAGCCGCTTCAAATGTCTTTAAATGCACCACCACCATATCATCTGCTTCCAATTGCTTATATAGCTTCCCTGATGGTGTAATAACCATATGATCTTCATCCAGCCGGTGGCTCACATTTCCCCATGTCCTGACGACAAGGCCGTCCTTGAGCAATTGCTTTCCGGTATTGCAAACAATATTTTTTATTTCGGATTCTGACATGGAAATATCCTTCATAAGAATAGATTTCATTCAAAGGATAAAGTTATTGAAATTCGAGAAACGCTATGAAAATATTACAAGTAACTACACCAAACCGGTAAATCCCATGAAGGCGAGTGCCAAAATGCCAGCCACCAGCAACGCAATCGGAACTCCTTTCATACCTTTGGGTACTTCCATCAAATCCAAATGCTCCCTGATACCAGCAAACAATACAATGGCCAGGGTAAAACCGATGGCATTGGCTATGGCATATACCACGCCTTCCATCAGGTTGAATTCTTTTTGAATAGTTAAAATAGCCACACCCAATACCGCACAGTTGGTGGTAATTAAAGGAAGAAAAACGCCCAATGCCTGGTAAAGCGGCGGACTCACCTTTTTAAGAATGATCTCCACCATTTGAACCAGTGAAGCAATAACCAGAATAAAAACGATAGTTTGCATAAACGACAGTCCGAACGGGTTCAGCACATAGTATTGCAATACCCAGGTAACAATGGTAGCTATAGTTAACACAAACAACACGGCACCACCCATACCCACTGAAGTGGAAAGCTTCCCTGAAACACCTACGAAAGGACATATACCAAGGAATTGATTCAGTACAATGTTACTGACGAATATTGATCCAATTACAATTATTACATATTCCATGATCTTCTGCGTTTATGATTTAGCAACTCTGTTCATTAAAGCAATTAAGTAACCAAGGGCAATAAAAGCACCGGGGGCCAGCACGAAAACAAGCATCAAATCGCCCTGCAACAACTCGAAGCCAAAAATGTTTCCACTGCCAAGTAACTCTCGAACACCACCAAGCAATGTTAGTGCGAAGGCAAATCCGAGTCCCATTCCAAAGCCATCCACGATAGATGAAAGAATGCTTTGTTTGGAGGCAAATGCTTCGGCTCTGCCGAGAACAATACAGTTCACCACAATCAAAGGAATGAACAATCCCAGGGCTTCAAAAAGCGCAGGCGTGTATGCCTGCATGGTCAACTCAACGATGGTTACAAAGGATGCAATGATCACAATAAATGCCGGGATACGCACTTTGTCGGGGATCATGCTTTTTATAATGGATACTACCAGGTTCGACATGACCAGTACGAATGTAGTGGCTAATCCCATGCCCAGTCCGTTAATGGCTGTCGATGTAACTCCCAGCGTAGGACATAATCCCAGCAGAAGCACGAATACCGGGTTCTCTTTGATAAACCCTTTTGTAAAATTTGTTAGCTGGTTCATTATTGGTTTCCTCCTTTTTCTTTTTCAAATGTTACATAAGCACGTTCCACGGCATCGCAAAAAGCCCTTGAGCTGATGGTTGCCGCTGTTATGGCATCCACATTCCCGCCATCTTTGATAACCTTGAGTTTAAAATCACTTGGGTTTTTACCTTTGAACTGCAAAGGAAAATCTGACTTGCTCACATCCATTTTATCACCCAGTCCGGGAGTTTCTTTGTGCGCCAGCACTGCGGTATTATTAATCGTGCCGTCTTCGAGTAACCCCACCATCAATTCAACTTTTCCGCTAAACCCTTTCATAGTGTATGTTTTAATAGCCGCCCCTATTTCTTCTCCATTTTTAAAAGCATAATAGAAAGTCAGTGAATCTTTGCCTTCCGGATCCTGAAACTTTGCTTCTTTGATCGTGTCAAATTCAGGAAGAACCGATTTAATGGCTGCTTCCAGTTTCTTTTGTTTTGCTATCGCAATGGGTTCCTTGGTGACTGTGTAAACACCTCCCAGTGCCAGTGCAGCAGCTGCTGCCACCAGGAAAAGGGTGATCACCATATTTATAAAACTTGATTCTCTTTTTGAAGCCATATCTTTTCGTATTCTGAATCGGTTAAGAAGTTTTTATTACAACACCTGGTTTTGCCCCAAATCTTCTGGGTTTAAATCCCATATTTATGAGTGGAACAACAGCATTCATCAATAAAATGGCGAACGAAACGCCTTCCGGATAGGCGCCCCACATCCTGATCAGGATCGTTAGTAATCCGATTCCAAATCCATACACCAACTGGCCACCTTTGGTCATGGGTGATGAGACCATGTCCGTCGCCATGAAAATGGCACCTAATAACATACCGCCTGTTAGCAAATGAAATACAGGGTCGGCATAATGCTCGGGATCTATCCCCCAGAAGATACCTGAGAAAATGACAACCGTCAGTAACATTGATACTGGAATATGCCATGTGATGATTTTACGGATCAGCATATACACACCTCCCAGAATCAGTGCAATAGCAGAAACTTCACCTAAAGATCCTCCCATTTGTCCCATGAGTGTCTGCATATAATCAGGTAATTCGGGCTTCAATTCACTCATCGTTTTTCCTGCTCCCAATCCTTCTTTCACAATACCCAGCGGTGTAGGTCCTGTAATCGCATCTGTTAATCCATTGATGATGGCTTGTGGCTTGGGCCATGAAGTCATTTGAACCGGGAAGGATATCAACAGGAACACCCTGGCCACCAGTGCCGGGTTGAACACATTTTTCCCCAAACCTCCGAAAGACATTTTCGCCATACCAATAGCCACCAAAGCACCAACAATAATCATCCAGGTTGGCAGATTGGACGGAACATTAAAAGCCAGTAAGATACCTGTAACCAAGGCAGAACCGTCAGTGATGGTGATGGGCCCTTTGATCAGGTATTTTTGTATCACCCATTCGAAGAACAAACAGGCAACTGAAGCGATCAACAGCACCCGCAATGCGCCCAGACCAAAATAATACACGGAAACCAACATAGCGGGTATCATCGCATATACTACGCCATACATGATCTTTTTTGTCGAATCGTCCCCGTGAATGTGGGGTGAGCCTGATACCGTTAGCATACTCATAATATTGATTTATTTCTTATTTCTATTTCTGATATTTGCGCCCACCATGGTCTTTCCAAGTCGCAGGTAATCAAGCAACGGAATACTTGCAGGGCATGTGTACTGGCATGATCCACATTCGATACAGTCCATCACTTTTTCCTTTTCAGCCATATCGAATTTAGCCAGCTTTGCCGCTTTCGACAAAAGAAATGGCTCCAGGCCCTGCGGACACACATAAGTACATTTTGAACACCTGATACAAGGACTTTCCGGCTTTCGTTTACTTTCATCTTCCTCCATCAACAGAATTCCTGATGATCCTTTTACGACCGGAACTTCGAGGGAAGTCAGGGCTTTTCCCATCATAGGACCTCCATTAATAATTTTTCCGGTGGTTTCAGGAAGACCCTCCACGGCATCAATCAAATCCTGCAAAGGGGTGCCAATTCTTACCAGGAAGTTAGATGGTTTTTTAACACCCTTCCCGGTAACGGTTACCACCCTGTCAATTAAAGGTTTGTTTTTTTGAACTGCTTCGTAAACGGCAAAAGCAGTACCTACATTTTGCACCACACAGCCGACTTCGATGGGCAGCTTTCCTGATGGCACTTCCCTATTGAGGGCTGCTTTTATCAATTGCTTTTCACCTCCCTGAGGGTATTGAACCTTTAAAGGTTGAATTTTTATGCCATCATATTTTTTTGCCAGTTCAATTAAATGGTTAATGGCATCCGGTTTATTGTTTTCAATCCCGATGATGGCTTTGTCCACTTTCAGGGCTTTCATTAGAATTTTGGTTCCAATTAAAATTTCTTTTCCCTTTTCAAGCATAAGCCGATGGTCAGAGGTGAGATATGGTTCACACTCAACACCATTGATCAATAAATATTCAGCTACTTTTCCAGGAGGGGGCATGAGTTTAACATAGGTCGGAAAGGTAGCCCCTCCCATCCCCACCAAGCCTTTCTCCTTGATCTTCTCGATAATCTGTTTAGAATCAAGTTCAATATCCTCTTTTATGTCATTCGAAAGATCAATACTTTCATCCCAATCATCACCTTCGACATTGATTATAATACCTGGTCTTTTATACCCAGTGGCATCCAATATATCATCAATCTTAAGCACTTTACCTGAAACCGGTGAATGAATATTGGTAGAAATAAAACCACTTGCTTCGGCAATTAATTGGCCTACCTTCACCATATCACCTTTATTTACAATAGGTTTTGATGGTGTTCCAAGATTTTGCCCCATAGGGATAAACGCCTGCGTGGGAACAGGAATCGTTTCAATAGGCGCATTGGCCGACAATTTATTCTCTTGGGGATGAACGCCCCCTAAGGGGAATGTTTTTACATTTCCTGTCATAATGGAATGAATCTTAATTTTCTTTCGGTGCCTCTTTATTTTCATTTGATGGTGCTGCATCAGCAGCTACTTCGGCAATAGTTTCCACAACACTTGCCTCTTTTGGTTTGGAGTCTTCTTTTGGTGGTTTCGGCTTTTTCGGTTTGAAATTAACCTCATGAATGGCATTGGTAGGACATACTTCCACGCAATCGCGGCAGAGTTTACATTTTTCAAAATCGATATACGCCAGGAAGTTATTCATGGTAATGGCATCATGCGGACAAACCTTAACACATTTTGAACATCCGATGCATGCTACTTCACAATTTTTCTTAGCGATACCACCTTTCTCTTCATTGATACATGAAACAAATACACGACGGCCTTTGGGACCTTTCTTCCGTAACTCGATGATGTCTCTCGGACAAGCTTCGACACAGGCATTACAAGCAGTGCATTTGTCATTCACGACCGGCAATCCCAATTCATCATTCATATGAATAGCATCGAACTCACAAACTATCACGCAATCACCCAATCCCAAACATCCGTAAGGGCATCCACCTTCACCGGCATACAAAGCATGTGCGAAAGTACAGGATGTAGCACCTTCATAATTTATTTTTGCTGGTGAATTGGCTTTCGATCCATTACAGCGTACTACTGCAATTAATGGTGCCTGCTGTTCAACTTCCAGTCCTAAAATTTTTCCAACTGTCTGCATTACATCATTGCCGCCCACCGGGCAATTGAGTCCTTCCAGATGTTTTTCATCCTTAGCCTGCTTCACCGTTGCTTCGGCAAATGCGCGGCAACCCGGATATCCGCAACCACCGCAGTTTGCAGATGGCAGGGATTCTTCTACTTCATCTATTTTCGGATCTTCAATTACTTTGAATTTACTGGCGATGAAATACAGTACAATTGCCGCTACCAAACCCAGTCCACCAAGGGCAGCAACCGCAATAATTATAATGTTATCCACGATATATATATTTTAATTTTTTAAACACTCCTTCACTGAAATTCAGCGTTGTGCAAAATTAAAACATTTAGAAACACCCTGAAATTTAAGGCAAGCTATAGAAAAGAATGTAAGTATTTGTATATGTATGACTTAGGAGGTGTTAAAAATTGAGTTGATAAAAAGAGCCCTCGAAACTTCTTGAAATTCAAGCTGTTTCGAGGACTTCTTAGAAACACTCTAAATTAGTACAAATCAACTATTTAGTAACGATGAGCCGCAACGTCTTTAAATAGCCTTTTGATTTAGCGCGAATATTATAAACACCTTCCTCTAATCCTATCAAAATCATTTTACCACTTGCTTTACCTTTAATTAACTGGTATTTATCACTCGATATCAAACTACCTTTCATATCCATAATTTGAATGGTTACTTCTTCCTCATAGAGGTTTTCAATAAAGAAATGGGAAGTTCCATTGGCCGGATTCGGAGCTACTCTGAAGTTCACATGTTCATATGAGAGACCCAGTAAGAATCCGCAAATCTCAATATTCAGAAACATTTGATCCATACTGGTGCCATCGCAAGGTGAAATGGCATATGCGTGCAGTATGAGTTCAACACCCCCCATGAATATATCATTGTCTCCAGGTGTATAGGTAGCGTCCAATAATGTGGGATCGTCAAAACTACCATCGCCTGCACTTGTCCAGAGAATATTGCTTTCATTATCCGCATATCCTGACAACACATAGGATTCATTATGACAGATGGTATCATTCTCACCTGCATCAACCAAAGGCATATAAGATATTTCCAGTAACAAATCATCACTTACGGCATCACAGTCACCTTGACCTTCGGCAGTAAGTGTCAACATCACTGAACCGGAATTAATATCATTATTTCCAGGTGTATATAACGCATTAAGGATGGATGGATTATCAAATGTACCATCTCCGGATGTGGACCAAAGAATAGATGAATGGTTTTCAGCAAACCCATTGAGAAGATGGTTGTCATCTTCACACACTATTCCATCTTCGCCGGCATCCACTAGTGGGTTTGCATATATATTAATATCCATATCATCCATTGAATCGCCGCAAGCTCCGGTAATGCTGATCGTTAATGTAACCGTGCCAGTTTCGCCCGAGCCTGATGTATAGGTCGGGCTCAGCGTGGTCGCATTACTTAAGGTTCCTGATCCATTGTGGGTCCACAATATTCCTGTATAATTCGTTGCATTGGCATCAGGGATCGTATAGCTGTTATTCTCACAAATAGATGCATCTGATCCCGCGTAAGCAGTCGAATTTGGTGTAATGGTTATTTCCATTGCATCCGTATCATCTGCACAGTCACCATCAGCGGTTAAAGTTAAAGTCACAATACCAGTTTCTCCTGCACCTGATGTATATGTCGGACTCAAAGTGGTTGCATTGCTCAATGCTCCTGTTCCATTGTGAGTCCAGCTTAGCGTATTATAATCACTTGCTGTGGCATCATTAACCGTATAAGAACCTGACTCACAGATAGAAGCATCCGTCCCTGCATCAGCCGAGGAGTTCGGAATGATGGTAATATCCAAAGCGTCCGTAGCATCCAAACAGTCGCCATCAGCATGTAAAGTTAAGGTTACCTGGCCCGTTTCGCCAGCACCACACGTATAGTTAGGACTCAGAGTTGTCTCATTACTTAAACTTCCTGAACCATTATGAGTCCATAGAATGGTATTGTAATTTGTAGCTATAGCATCCATAACTGTATAAGAACCTCCTAAACACACAGTTGCATTTTCTCCTGCATAAGCTGTTGTGTTTGGAAGTATGGTAATTATCATTTCATCTACTGCCGGATCGCAATTACCAGAAACTGTTAATGTAAGGGTTACATCTCCTGTTTCACCTACTCCGGGTACATAAACGGGAGATAATGTTGTAGGATCTTGTAAAGTTCCTAATCCATTATGAGTCCATAGTATAGAAGTATAATTAGCTGCTGTAGTACCAGTCACATAGTAGTTATTTCCTTCACAAATCTCACCATCCGCTCCAGCATATGCAGTAGCATTAAACTCAACTGTTAAAGTTGCCACTGATGAAGTTACAGATCCGCAATCTCCAGTAACAATACAGTCATAATCGCCTGCGTCTGATGCTGATACCGATGCGATATTGTAAGTCGAATTGGTTGCAACTGTAATATTCGTGCCGTCCTTGCGCCATTGGTAAGTTAATGCGCCTTCACCAGTGGCCGTTACACTGAAACTTACGCCTGTGCCTAAACATACACTCTGGCTG
>PKSW01000331.1 GCA_002869465.1 Marinilabiliales bacterium | reverse complement strand
GTCAAGATCGGTTTTGTAAAAGCTATCCGGGTAGGTTTTAATAATTATTGGGTCTTGCGATGTAATTGCTGCTGATTTTGTAAATTCAAAATCCTCAGTTCCTTCTTTTAGTCCATGTTTCTCGCTGACATGATAGATCCTGATAACAGGAAACTTATGTTTCCTAAACATATCGATGTACAGGTTAATCATTGTCAGGGCGGCCTCTTTATCTGCATCGGGAATAAACTTTAAGGAGAAGTTCTGAATGTCGATCACCAGAAGCGCTGGTTTGATGTTACTTTTCTGTTCCATCTTGCTATTATTTATTATATGCTGATTAGCTCAAAATTAAGCAATTTAAATCTAACGGTTAAGGCTAGGAACCGCGCAGCTCTTTACCAAGATTTTGATTTAAAGTAAAATATATATTTCTAAAGTTGAATTAATAACTGAATTAGTTAACCGGTATGGTTTTTAGCCGATGTTAAAACCATTCTACACACATGGAATGGAAATTATATGTTTCTTCATCCTACGTCACATGAGAAGTATTTAGGAATTCCTTAGTGATCACCTACATCTTTTTTTTAATCGATAGTTGCTGCAGGAGGCTTTCTTTGGCGTTCGCCGGAGTTGGTTTCTGATACCAATTATTTGGATAGTACAAAGTATACGGTGAGGCTTCAATCGCTTTATGATCAATCTTTCCGTCAACATACTTAGCGAGCAACCGGAAAGCCGGTCGATGGTGTTTCTTCAAGACGAGCAAGGTGGTGTTCACTGCTGAACGTATGGCTACCGGAACACCGCCGCCCAATTCTGCCCAATGCCCGCTTAAAAACAAGTTCTCCACGGGAGTTTTGTAATGCGCTAACTTCGCTTTCATGTTTTTTTTTCCTGGTCGAGCCCCCATCATGGTGCCAGCACGATTCCCAGTATAGCGCAGATGTGTTACTGGTGTAGCGATGTCCAAATAAACGATGTGTCTTCTAATATCAATGTCGAGCTTTTTCTCTATGCGATCAATTAGAATATCCGCTATTTCATGCTTTAATGCCTTGTATGCTTCTCCTCGAACCATTTCTCCATCTGCGTTGCACTCTGTTTTCCAATGATCGTATTGTTTAATAAATCCAGGAATAAAAACGGTTAATGTGCCACCAGCAGCAGGGGCCAAGGATTTGTCGCGAACAGAGGCCGCTAAAATGTGGATCCCAGTCTTATATGGATCTCCACTTCCTTCTTCTTCACGGCTTACACCTGACTGGGTAAGGTAAATCACCTCTTCACCGAAACCTAAAGATTCCGCCGAACAGTCTAGGGCGATCGATAAGGTCATGGCCGATGCGTAAAGTTCTGCACTCTTTAGCTTTCTGAGAAATTTATCCGATACCGTGCCGGTCGGTAACATCTTTTCATAGAGTGTCTCCACATCACAAGCAGCGATAATATACTTTCCTTCAATGAAATGATCGATTCCTTTACGTTGGTATGTAAGGCCAGTTGCTACCTTGTTTTTGAGATGAATCTGTGTTACGCGTGCTTGAAAGATGATGTCGTTCTTGTATTCCTTTACAACATGCTCCAACCATTCTGCAAATGCTTGACTTCCACCTTGGGGTGGTGTTTGAAAGTCACCAATATCTGCCCAGGAGATGGGGATCAGGCAAGAGAGTAAGTCGGGTTCTGAACTGAAAATATTTCTAAGCTTTTCGTCTTTAAAATATTTCGCCAGTCCTTTTTGAACCCCTTTATCGCCCGCATAACGGATATGGGGAATGAATGGTAAAGCAAATCGTAACATTTTCAAACTACGAATGCCTTTTTGAATTAAATTCATCGTAGACATGCTGCGATTAACATCGGTAAAATTCTCAAAAGACTTCCCAATACGGCGTGCGTCGTGAAAGAACTTATTAATCCCTTTTTCTTCTTCAGGAAATTCGGCGATTAGTTGTTTTCGAAATGCATCAATATTCTTTGTGATCATGTAATCCATGTCATCGCTAAGAAGTCTTCGAATGTGATTTTGTTGCATTGCTTTCGTAAAATCATGTCCAATAACCTTAAAGGCATTCGTAACCAATCCCGTAGGACCACACTGATTCAACCAATGGATCGCAGAATCAAAACGATAGTCCTTTCTTCGAAAGCCGGCTATGTATCCTCCCAGACGAGCGCCCATTTCAAGCAGGCAAACAGACATCCCGAATCGACTGAACAAAGCAGCTGACGTGAGTCCACTAATACCACCGCCGATAATGATTATGTCGTATTTTTCATTCAAGGACTTTTTCAGATGTATTAATATTGGGAAGGTAGGTATTCTTTTAACATCAAAACGCGTTTTTTCATTTATCGAAATTTAATGGGTTATAACTTCTTTTATGAGTTATAAAAGTAACGAATAACACCTAAATAAAAGGTGGAATAAGTAGTTTATAATTGTTTTATCTCCTGCTACTTTTAAACGGTTTCATCAGGTAGATGAAGTAATAGGCAATGATCAATCCGCCTCAAAGAAGTCGAAAGCGTTTGCAAATTGCGGGTTAATGATATAGGTTCCCGATTTGTCTATCCAGCCAATTTCGCCGGCTTTTTGCACCATCGCTCTCTTATTATTGAAATCATGAGCCTTTTCAAACTGCGGGTTCACTACCCAGCTTCCTCCTTTATCGATATATCCCCATTC
>PKSW01000442.1 GCA_002869465.1 Marinilabiliales bacterium | reverse complement strand
TTTTACGCACAAATTACGTAAATGCATATCTGCAGAAGTTATTCGTAAATCATGAACAGTTGTTATATCATCAGGCGTATCTCGTTCATTAAAAACAAACCGGTCCACACTGATCATCCCACTCAGAGTGGCCATTAATCCTTTATTGATCCGATTCGTAATCGTAGGATGGCAAGCTGTTGTACCGCATGATTTATTCGCGTCAACAAGATTTCCAGGAATTAGTTCCATATCCTTATGTGCGGTATGCTTACTCAATGTAAAAGGGTCACCCCCATGGCATGAGAAGCATCCCAGTGCTTGTGGATTATGCGAAGCGGAAAATCCTTTTACATTATCATGGCAAACGATACAACCTTCTTTTCTTCCAAAAACAGGTATTGATGATACCGCTTTTTCAATTTCATCTTTATCAGAAATGAAATTCACAGCAGAAATCTTGAATGGGTTATGTATATAATAGGTGTAATTTGAATCACCCGGCCATACCCACTGCCAATTGGGCCCGCGAAAGAAATAACCCACAGTTGTAAGAAAGATATAAATCATGGTAAGTATCAGCAGGGAACGCTTGCTGATGAACTGGTTTCTTTTATCGCCATAAGGTACGATGAATATTAATAGAATAAAAAGGAGCACAAGAAGTATGGATACCTGTGGTGTGGTTAGCCAATGAAGTATTTCCTGCAATCCCACAAAATACCAGGGGCCTTTAATGACAGGGTAAATATTATCGTGAAGCGGTGTTTGAAAAAGCCAGCTGATGAAGATGATGATAGCAGATATAATGATCGTTTCATTAAGCTTTGGCCAAATAGATTTGGTATGCTCAAGAATGATGATGACGATAAAAATGGTGAAAGTGGCTATATGATGCACATAGATTAGTTGCAAACTTTCCGTCGAGCCAAGCAATGAAACTGATAGGAATGAACCAATAAATGGAATGCCATTGATGAGTTCGTGCAATATTCTTCGGGCTTGCATACTGTCGGCATCAGCTTTTAACAAAAAGCCTGTCAGCATCGCCAGGAAAATAACCAGCACACCTAGGCTTAACCTGAACCAAATGGCTGGTTTGATCTTTATATTTTTGTTTTTGCTGAAATGATCCCAGATATGTATCAAACTGAATACCAGGAAAAAATTAGCGCTCCAATAATGCATATTGCGGAATAAAACTGCGGCAGGGTTAATAAGCACAAACAGGCTGATAGAAGTGTAAGGATCATTAATATCATATGGAATTGCCAGTACGACTCCTGATATTAAACAAATCACAAAAAGTGCCAGGCTTAGCTGTCCGAAAGTTGAATAGGGCAATATTTTTTTTAGGAAAGCCAAAATTTAAACGTTAACAATTATGGTTTTTGTTTCTGGGTTTAATGTGAATTCGAGTTCACGAAGTGGTTTGATGGACGGACCCTTCTGCGGATTTCCATTTAAATCAAAGACTGATCCATGACATGGGCAGATCAATTGCCCATTTTCAAAATTTTGTATCCGGCAGCCTAAATGTGTACAATAAGAAGAAAAAACCAAAGGTTGCGCGTTATTAATGATAATGCAATCTTCATGAAAAATTACTTCCCTGTTATCGTTAAGTGATATGCTGATGGTTTTTTCCCCCGTATTCTTCTGCTGTACATTGACCATTGATCTCCACATGCCAAGACAGGCAGTTCCAATACCAACACCTAAAGCTTTAATGAAAAATCTCCGTGAATTTTTGTCTTTCTTCAATGCGGCATCTTTATGACAAAATTATCAAATTAAGTGGTTATCGATGAAAATTAAACTTGCATCAAGACGTATTGTTAAGCGCATATTGATAGAATTCAATAAAAAGCAACTGGTCTCGATGACCAATTGAGATTACCCGTTTTCACTGATCTTTTTAAGCAAATCGGCATTCAGAATATGAAATCTCTTGCCCGTAACATGTATGGTGCCTATATCTGATAAATCTTTAATTGCCCTGGTAACACTTTCCCGTGTTGAACAAATAAAAGCGGCCAGTTCATTTCGCGAAAGCGGTATCGTGAAATCGATACTGTTTTTTATATCGTTCGCAAAATATAGAATTGTATCAGCCAGTCTGCCATCTATCTGTTTTTGCTGCATATTCGCAAAACGGTTAAAATTGGATAACTCTTCCTGACAAAGAAATTGAATTAATTCATGTCCAAAAGCAGCATTCCGCAAAATGAGCTCTTTAAAAGTAGCAACGTCGATAAAACATACTGCAGAATCTTCAATCACCGTGGCGGAATATTGATGGATCTTTTGTGATAATATAGTTTGTATTCCGATATAGCTGCCGGGTTTTGCAATCTTCAGAATCTGCTCAGTCCCTTTAATGCCCTTTTTATGAATTTTTGCCAAGCCTGACTTCAAATAAGCCACATGTGTTGAGAGCAAACCTTCTTTAATAATGATATCCCCGGTATCAAGTTGAATTTCAGAACAATTTTCCTGGTAAATTTCCAACTCGTCCTTTGATAATGATTCAACGGCTTTAGACCTGATGGCACATGATTCACAAGTTTTCATACTTACAAAAGTATTTCATTAATGTGATGAATTGTAATATTCAAACTTGATATGCATCACATTATTAAGTGAAATATGTCCTGTTCATACGAATGAATCCTCATGATGTTTAAATAAAAAATAATAATGTAATGAATTAAATATCAAATATATATATACCAATTGCAGTATCAAAAAGCGTATATTTATTATGATATTTCACAGATAGATATTTAATCGGATAAGATGGCGTCATGAACAATAGTTTGAAAATATTTGCGAATGCCACATTGCTTTTTGCAATAATTGGTTTTATCAGTTATCTGTTCTTTATAACTGCAAGTTTTTTAGGGTGCTGCACAGGAATAACAGAGTTTTTGTATCGTAAGATAACACTCTTGATTATGCTGATTGGGATGATCGTATTTGTATTTTGCCTGCACAACAATTGCTACAGGACCCGAAAAATGTAATCAAAATTAAAAGAAAAATTGCCGGAAACCGCAAAACAAGGAGGTAATAAAAAGCAAAGATGTTTGAGGTTCTTTAATGGGTCTGAATCATGTGAGCAGGGCAATCTGCCTGGTCGTTTTTAAAAAGATAGCCTTAATAAATCAGAAGCTATGAAGCCGGAATTTTCCTGATATATAAGAGACTCGGTCCGTGCCTTATTTAAAAACATTCCATATAATATATAACAATCATTAATACAGTAAGTTAAGCCATCCTTTAAAGGGATAAAAAGCAATTTATTACCTTTTTAAATAACGTATGTAAGTAACAATAAATCAGTTAGATAAAAAAATATGATTTATATCATAATTTATAGAAAAATTGTAACAATCAGAAAAAGAGACATATATGATTATTCTGATAGCATCTAGTAGCTTTCGTTACATAGCCTTTTTGCATATATTTTTGCAAACTGTATATCTAACAATCTACATATTTGAATGTAAGTTGTTTTTAAAACATGATTTAAATTAAAGAAGAGCCAGAAAATCCGGTATGAAGCGGCTTATGGATCATCTTTAAAAATGATAAAATAAAAACGAATGAAATCAAGGAGAGACTTTATAAAAATCTCGGCGGCAGGAACAGGAGTTGCAGCCCTGGGATTAACTTCGCTGAACTGGAAAGGGGCAACAACACTGTTGGGCGCCAATGAAAATGATCCTGTAAGTGATGAAGAATTAAAGCTCTATCCAACTTATTGTGAGGTGTGCTTTTGGAAATGTGCCGGATGGGCTTATGTTGATAAAAATGGCAGCATTAGAAAAGTAATTGGAAATAAGGAGGATCCGCACTGCAACGGCAGGTTATGCCCAAGAGGTACGGGAGGAATTGGTATGTACAATGATGAAGACCGTTTGAAGACCCCGTTGATCAGGGAAACTGTTAATGGAGAAGAGGTTTTCAGAAAAGCAAGTTGGGATGAGGCACTGGATCTGATAGCCGAAAAAATGGATAAATTAAGAAAAGAACATGGTCCGGAATGCCTTGCCTTGTTCTCCCATGGCACAGGTGGCGCCATGATGGGACACCTGGTGAAGGCTTATGGATCACCAAATATAACGGCACCTTCATTTGCCCAGTGCAGGGGGCCTCGTGAGGTAGCATTTGCCGCCACATATGGCGAAGAAGTAATGTCGCCCGAAAGAACGGATATCCGTGACACAAGATGCCTGGTATTGATTGGCTCACATATTGGTGAAAATATGCATAATGGGCAGATACAGGAAATGTCGGACGCCATCGACCAGGGGGCTACTATAATAACTGTTGATCCAAGGTTCAGCACGGCTGCGTCACATTCAAAATATTGGTTACCGATAAAACCAGCTACCGACATTGCTTTGTTGCAGGCATGGATGCATGTTATTATCAATGAAGAACTGTATGACAAAGCCTACGTTGAAAAATATGCATTCGGATTTGATGAACTGAAAGCTGATGTACAAAATAAAACACCGGAATGGGCATACGGAATCACAACCATTGAGCCGGAGATCATTCGAAAAACAGCCCGCGAAATGGCAGCTGCCTCACCAGCGGTTATTGTTCATCCCGGCAGGCATGTCACCTGGTATGGTGATGACACACAGCGCTCCAGGGCCATTGCAATTTTGAATGCACTGTTGGGATCATGGGGTCGTAGGGGCGGATTTTATTTTCCTGATAAGGTGCATCTGCCCAAATATCCGTCTCCACCTTATCCAAAACCTAAAAGATCATGGAGAGATGCCTATCCTGAAGGTAAATACAAACTAGTTTCAGAAGTGCTTTCAACAGGTATTTGCGATGCCACCATTCCAAATCCGAATCTGAGTTGTCATTTAAGGGGTTGGATAGTTTATGGCACCAACCTGATGGCCGCCTTACCTGACCAGGAAAAAACCCTGGAAGCCATTAGAAATCTTGATTTCCTTGTTGTTGTTGATACCATGCCTATGGACATCACTGGATATGCTGATGTGGTACTTCCTGAATGTACTTATCTGGAAAGGTATGATATACTGCGAACATCACCACATCGTGAACCCTACCTGGCTTTGCGTATGCCGGCTGCTCCGCCTAAATATGATTCCAAACCCAACTGGTGGATCGCCAAACAACTTGGTGAGCGACTGGGCCTGGGTGATTATTTTAAGTGGGATACAATCGAAGATATGTTGGATTGGCAATTGAAGCAGGTGGATTCTTCATTGGAAGAAATGCAAAAAATCGGTGTGAAGAAATACAAACGTGAATACGAAGATCTATATTTACTAGAGAATCTTATTGATTATGAGTTCAATACCAATACAGGAAAAATAGAGCTGTATTCAACAGAACTTGAATTAGAAGGTTTCGACCCAATACCACAATATACCCAGCATCCCGAGCCGCCAAGCGGCTATTACCGATTGAATTACGGAAGGGCGCCTATGCATACGTTTTCAAGGACATCAAATAATCCGAACTTATTTGATTTAATGGATGAGAATTCTGTGTGGGTGAACCCTAAAGTTGCTGCACTTTGGGAGCTGAAAAAAGATGAATATGTATGGTTGAAAAACCAGGATGGTGTAGTTACTGACTTTCCAATAAAGGTGAGGGTTACTGAAAGAATTAGATGGGATTCTGTGTATATGGTGCACGGATTTGGCCATAATAACAAGAAACTCACACGCGCCTATGGAAGAGGAGCAAGCGATTCCAAATTAATTACGAAAGTGATGGAAGACCCAATTATGGGTGGCACCGGGATGAGAGGCAATTTTGTAACATTCCTCAAAGAGGATCCAAATAGAGAGGAGATTGAGTCATGAGATATGCAATGGCAGTTGACACTAAAAAGTGTGTTGGTTGCAGCGACTGTGTTGTTGCATGCCAAACAGAAAATAATGTGCCTAATGGATATTGCCGCGATTGGATTGTTGAAGTAGTTGCAGGTAGTTATCCAAATGTTGAAATCGAATTGCGTTCGGAGCGCTGCAATCATTGCGACAATTCACCTTGTGTGAGGTGTTGTCCTACAGGAGCCAGCCATATTGTCGAAGGCGGCGTGGTGTTGGTAACGCATAACGAGTGTATTGGTTGTGGCGCGTGTATTCAGTCGTGCCCTTACGATGCCAGGTATTCACATCCGGAGGGATATGTTGATAAATGTACTTTTTGTCATCATCGACTTGAAAAAGGTCAACAACCTGCTTGTGTTGAAGTGTGCCCGACCAACTGCCTGTATTTTGGTGATTTGGATGATCCGAATAGTGATGTGTCGAAAGCATTGCGAAACAGGAAATGGAAAGTGCTGGCCCCTGAAGCAGGAACCAAACCACAAATCTATTTTCTTACTTAACCCTTCATATTTAAAAGAATGAAAGAAGAATTATTTGTAAGCGGCCGTGATATTCCCTTTATTGATCCATACCTGAATATTTGGCATTGGCAAATTCCCTTGTATCTGTTTTTAGGTGGATTGGCAGCAGGCATCATGTTTTTTGCTGGACTATTCCTGATTATGGGTAAGGAGAAGGAAATGGAAACAACCGTAAAATGGGCTACATTCCTGGTGCCCGTTGCACTGGTGTTGGGTCTGTTCGCCCTTTTCCTTGATCTGAAACACCAACTTTATTTTTGGCGATTGTACACAACTGTCAGGCTTGAGTCGCCCATGTCATGGGGTGCCTGGACACTGATGTTCATCACACCCTTATCATTTGTGTGGGTGGCTACATACATGAAAGAAGCAATTCCCGGTTGGCACTGGCGATTTAGTATCCTGGAAAAGGCAGAAGCACTGGCTATTAAATACCGAAAAGTAATGGCATGGCTGATGATGATGCTGGCCATCGTGTTGGGTGTTTACACCGGTATTTTGTTATCTGCATTCAATGCCCGCCCTTTGTGGAATACTTCTATCCTGGGGCCTTTGTTTTTGGTGTCTGGTTTGTCAACCGGGCTTGCGGCCATTATGTGGATGTCAAAAAGCCATTATGAGCGAAAAGTGTTGAGTAAAATAGATATCATATTGATTGGCGTTGAATTATTTTTAATTGTTCACCTTTTTATGGGATTTCTTGCCGCCACTGAAGTGCAGATAGAAGCTGCCCAGTTATTTCTTGGTGGACAGTTCACAACCACTTTTTGGGTTTTTGTTGTCATACTTGGTCTGATATTTCCTGCTTTGCTTGAAATTCTGGAACTGGTTGGTTATAAGATACCGATTTGGATACCTGCTTTGATGATTCTTTTTGGCGGACTGGTATTTCGTTTTGTAATGGTTGAAGCCGGACAGATCACCCGGTTTTTATATTGATAAGATTTAAAAAATATTTATCATGAATATGCATACATTGAATAACAACAGGCCACATTATCTCAATCCCTACTTTGGTGGTGTACTATTGGGTCTGCTTGTATTGTTAACGGTTTTTATAACAGGCCGGGGACTTGGTGCCAGCGGTGCGGTTAAAAGTGCTGTAGTAACCACAGCCGAAGTAGTAAATCAGGATCAGGCAAAGGCAAATGCCTATATGGGTAAATTCATCAGCGACGATATATCACCTATGAATAACTGGCTGGTTTTTGAAACCTTTGGATTATTTCTTGGAGGCTTGCTCTCCGGAATTCTATTTGGCAGACTAAAGAAGCCAAGAGTTGAACACAGCCCTGGCATCAGCAGAAAAACCAGGTTAATCTTTGCATTACTTGGAGGCGCCTTATTCGGCATTGGCAGTCAATTCGGCCGTGGATGCACAAGTGGAGCCGCTTTAAGCGGTTCAGCCACTTTCTCATTTGGGGGGGTGATTGTCATGCTCACTATCTTCGGATCAGCCTATGTTTTTGCATGGTTTGCCAGAAAATTATGGATTTAGTTGAATATTAAAAAATTATAATAATGGGCCCATTAATACCTAACGGATTTATACCAGGCGACTGGAACTTTGTCATCGCACTTTTGCTGGGAATCGCATTTGGTTTTATACTAGAAGCTTCCGGTTTTTCCTCTTCCCGAAATATTGTAGGCGTTTTCTATGGTTACAATTTTGTAGTGCTGAGAGTATTTTTTACTGCCGTAATTGTGGCCATGGTTGGCTTAATTTATTTTGATTATTTTGGATGGCTTGACCTGTCGCAAATATTTATTTTACCCACCTACCTGGCACCGATGATCACTGGGGGTGTAATTATGGGACTTGGTTTTATTCTGGGTGGATTTTGTCCTGGAACAAGCTTTACGGCCATCGCCATTGGAAAAATGGATGGATTGGTTTTTACCATTGGTCTTTACCTGGGCATATTTGCTTTTTCACTGGGATACCCCCTTTACAGCGATTTTTATAATAGCGGAGATATGGGAAATGTAACGCTGATGGATGTTACAGGAATATCCTCACAATGGTTTGCCTTTGGCTTTGTAGTGATTGCACTCAGCGCCTTTTGGGTGACCATGCTGATAGAAAAACGCGTCAGAAAACGTATTACTGAATACAAATTCTAATCAAATGAACAGAAATTATATTTTTCTAACCCTGTTGATGCTGGTATTAGCTGCCGGAACCTGGTTGCTCAAAAAACCATCTGAATTTAAGCAGATAAAACCAAACGACTTGCTTTGGGAAATGATCCAGCCAACCCGCTATGTAACAACGGATCAGGTAGCAAAAATGATCATTCAAAAAGATCCTTCACTGGAATTGATAGATGTGAGAAGCGCGAATGAGTACAATGAATTTACACTTCCCAATGCTATTCATATAGCGCTTGACAGCATCCTTAACAGCGCTAATACGATGTATTTTGGTATTAAAGGAATGAATGTGGTTTTCATTTCCAATGACGATATTAAATCAGATCAGGCCTGGGTAATTAGTAAAAGATTGGGTTATAAATCCATGTATGTAATGAAAGGGGGGCTAAATCGATGGTATGAAACGATATTAGACCCGCAGCAACCGCCAGAAACCGCACCAAAAACTGATTTTGAAATGTACGCATTCCGAAAAGGAGCTCAACTCTATTTTACCGGAGCACAGGTTGAAACGACATCAACTCAAAAAAAAGATAAACTAACCATTCAACGAAAAAGAAAAGCGTCGGTAGCATCGGGTGGCTGTTAATGTGTTAAAAACCTCTTCATTGTCTAAATTAAAAAAATAGAAACATGCATGTACACGAATTAAATCCAAAAAAAACACTGATAGTTTTGGTAGCTTTTGTGCTTTTGTTGTTGATTGGTTTTCTGACCATGAAAAAGCCATTGATAAATTATCAATTGGATATGAAACAGAGCATCGAAATGTTGTATGATTCAAATGCGTATTTCCATCCGTCCAAATTAGTTGATGTATTGAATAAAACTGAACAGAAGGTGGTGCTAATTGATTTGAGGAATAATTTTGAATTTGGCCAGGGCGCTATTCCGGGGGCTGAGAATATTTCAACAGTTGATTTAACACGCGAAGAGAATATTGAACGTCTCCAGGAATTTCAAAAGCAGGGTGTCACAGTTGTATTTTATGGTGAAGATCAATTAGAGGCCAACGGCCCATGGATGCTGTTCAATCAATTGGGTTTTAATAATGTAAAGATACTATTGGGAGGATATAATTTTTATCGCGAATGGCAGGACAGTGCAACGGATTCATTGATGGACGATTCATACATTAGGGGTGTTCCCAGATATGATTTTACTGAAGTTGCTGCAGGCAGCATATTGTCTGATGAAGAACAAAACACGGATAAATCTTCGATAAATATTACGAGAAGAAAAAAGCCGGCCGTCGCTTCAGGCGGTTGTTAAACTGAAATGGGATAACTCCATGAAGGGGCTGCCAGGCCTCTTTTTTTCTATGGGACAAATCCTGATCACAAAATTCATGATTTTAAATCCTGAATAGTCCGGTCTTTTACTTTTTATTTTTTATAAAAAGCAACCGTTTAAAAAATTTAATAATGAAATTCTTAAAGAAAGTATACTGGCCTAGAAGGGAACCGTAAATAAGCAATAAAATATTATAGACTGGTAAAACGATTACAATGAAAACCAGCGCCTTATAAATGAACGGACTGTCTGCGCCAATGCCCAAAAGTTCGTCGATCAGTTTGTGTACATAAAGGGTTGTGAATCCTGTAAATGTAAAAGCAAGTAGTATGATGGCTACCTGCCAGTCGCTTTCAATATCCCATCTTTTTTTCAGCTTTTCCCAGAAATTTCTCATAAGTATGATGCGGTAAAATGAATCGCCAAAAATACTAAAGAATTATATGAGGAGGAAAAAAACGATATTTGCGTTTATCCGGTTTTAGAAATATTGGCTAAACGCTTGTAATCCATTATTTTGATAATCCTTCCATCCATGTCTATGATGCCATCTTTCCGGAATTCAGATAGGGTCCGGATGGTATTTTCTGTGGTCATTGAGATGAGTTCTCCGAGTTCACGTCTTGTGATGGGCATACGAAATTCTTGGCTTTTATATATCTGATCGGCCAGAAAAACTAAAATGTAGGCTACGCGGCCTTTGATTTGTTTACGCGCTATTTCAAATCGGTTTACGATCACTTCATCTGAAATATGACTCATCCGGTTCAGGATCCTTAAAGCAAATGTACTATTCGTGCTGACCGCTTGTTTAATAGCGTCCAGGTGAACATCACAAACCAGGGTTTCTTCCAGTGCTGCGATTGAGTAATGAGAATTCTGATTTGAGAAAATGCTCAAAAGGCTCACAAAGTCACCCGGCTTATTAATACTGATCAGGTGATCTTTTCCGTGCTCATCAGTTTTGTATAATTTAATAAGGCCTTTTCGTAAATACAGGAATGAATCAATAGGATCATTTTCTCTAATAATCACTTCTCCGCGGCGAAAAATTTTCTCGGTTCGGGCCTGGTTGATCAGTTCGTATTCGCTCTCGGTCAAATCGCCAAAAAGCAACTGCCTGTAAACGCAGGCTTTACAACTTTCTATGTCGTTACTTATTCTCATTCTAAATTAGTCGTAAATATAGTAAATATGACAAATGTCATACGGATTATTTTTCATATAGAGGTTTATAGATATAAATTTGCAGGCTCGAACTTCTTGATAATTAATAGAATAAATGAATCAAAATAAATAAATTTTAATGAAAAAACTACTGATACTTGGTGCTGGCACTGCCGGAACAATGATGGCCAATAAAATGCGAAAGCACCTTGAACGGGATCAATGGGATATTACAATTGTTGACCAGTTTAAAACACATTATTATCAACCGGGCTTTTTATTTATCCCTTTCGGGATGTATACGAAGAATGATGTTATCAAACCTAAAAGCGACTTTTTCCCTACGGGTATGCATGTGATTTATTCAAAAATTGATAAGATTCAACCAAAAGAGAACAATGTCTTACTAGCAGATGGTGTGATCTTAAAATATGATTACCTGATTATTGCCACGGGTTGTAAAACAGCCCCGGAAGAAGTGGACGGTTTAAAGGATAAACTCTGGTATAAGGATATCTACGACTTTTATACGGTTGAAGGTGCAGTGGCCCTGGCAGATCATTTTAAAACATGGAAAGGTGGAGAATTGGTGATAAATGTTTCGGAATTACCCTACAAATGCCCCGTGGCACCCCTCGAATTTGCTTTTTTTGCCGATGCTTTCTTTACCGAAAGAGGCATGCGTGATAAGGTAAATATCACCTATGTTACCCCAATGCCCGGTGCATTCACAAAACCCAGGGCAACCAAAATGCTGGGCGATCTTTTAGAACAGAAAAACATTCACCTGATTCCTGATTTCGCGATCATGGAAGTAGATAATGATGAAAAGAAAATTATTGATTTTGGTGGAACTGAAGTAAAATTTGACTGTTTGGTAAGTGTTCCACCAAATATGGGCGATGATGCAATCGAACGCAGTGGCATGGGCGACGACATGAATTATGTACCGACCGATAAACATACCTTGAGATCTGACAAATATGAAAATATATTTGTGATAGGTGATGCGACCAATATTCCGACTTCAAAAGCCGGATCAGTGGCGCACTTTGCTGCAGAAATACTCGAAGAGAATCTCTTGTGTGCTATCGAAGGACGCCCGTTTACCGCCAGTTTTGACGGACATGCCAATTGTTATATTGAAACAGGCTATGGAAAAGGTACGTTGATTGATTTCAACTACGATACAGAACCACTTCCAGGTTCATTCCCTTTCCCTGGATTGGGACCATTTGGTTTACTTAAAGTTACAAGGATGAACCATTATGGAAAAGTTCTTTTCAGGTGGATTTACTGGCATATTTTGCTTAAAGGGAAAGAAATGCCAATTGATTCGGAAATGCAAATGGCAGGGAAAAAATTATAGATCGATGGATAAAGATAATATGCAGGAGCAAATTAACGAGATTAACCGAAAACTCGATATTGTACTCGAAGAGGTAATGGCCCAGAGGGAAACCCGGCAATCGATCGAAGACCTGACAACAGATCTTACAATTGTGGGTAAAGATGTCTTTAAATCGACAGTAACCGAACTGGACAATGCGGGTGTGGAAATTGATGGTGAAGCTGTAAAACAACTGATGTTGAAACTGGTCAGGAATGTAGATACTTTGAACGAGATGTTCGAAATGATGGAGAGTGCGAACGATTTGGTAAAAGATGTGACTCCCATACTTCATCAGATGGGCCTGGATGGCATTCACATGATGAATGAATTTGAGCAAAAGGGCTATTTTGAGTTCATGAAAGAATCGATGAAAATATTTGACAACATCGTAACGCATTTCTCCGTTGATGATGTTAAACTGCTGGCAGACAATGTGGTGACCATTCTTGAAACGGTGAAAAACCTGACCCAACCTGATATGCTTAAAGCAATCAACAGTGGATTAATCGTATATAAGAGCATCGAAATTGAGAATGTGGAGGAATACTCCATTTGGAAAGCAATGAAAGCAATGAATTCAAAAGAAATGAAGAAAGGAATTGGGTTTATGATCACATTCCTCCAAAATATTGCAAAAGAAACGGATAAATTAAATGCTAATTCAAATTAATCATATTAAATAAACAATAATAAAAATAGTATGGCAACAAAAACGTATGCAGGAGTAAATGTAGAATTGAATGACGAAGGCTACATGACAGACTCCTCACAATGGACAAAAGAAATTGCAACGGAAATTGCGAAACAGGAAGGTGTTGAACTCACCGACAAGCATTTTGAAGTGCTGGAATTCATCAGGAATAAATCAGCAGAAGGAGCTACCCTTACCATCAGGGGAATCAATAAATCAGGTGTGGTAGATGCGAAATCATTCTACCAGATGTTTCCCGGCGCCCCCTTAAAAAAATCAACAAAGATTGCAGGCGTTCCTAAACCAGAATCTTGTATTTAATATAAAAATTTAAATATCATGGAAAATACTGAAAAGGTTCCTTTGAAAAAGGTACTGCTCATTTGTTCGAAAGGTACAATTGAAGATGTTTATGCCGCGCTGGTAATGGGAAATGGAGCTGTTATGGAAGGTATTGAAACCAAACTATTCTTTACCTTTTTCGGCATGGATGCCATTAAAAAAGATACGATGAATAAACTTCATACTGCGACTGTTGGGAACCCCGCTATGAAAATGCCAGGTGGGCTTCCCTTCCCAACATGGCTTGGAGGACTTCCGGGTATTGAAGCTGGGGTGTCCGCAATGATGAGAAAAGAAATGGAAAAATTAGATATTCCGAATGTTGATGAGTTTTTGGAACTGATTGTTGCCGGAGGAGGCGAACTATATGCTTGTAAGTTGGCTGCTGATATGTTCGGCATAACCAAAGAAGATTTACATGATGATGTCAAAGCGATTATTACAGTCGGTGATCTCTATGCCATGTGTGATGGTCCCGGAACACAAATAATTTTTACCTGATCATAAAACTTTATTGGGTTTCTTTGAACAAGCCTCTTCCAACTGAAGGGGCTTTTTTATATTTTTGACCTTTATTACGTCATGGAAGAAGTCAAGTCGAAGAAAAAGAAAAAGTCAGAAGAGAAAGTAATGACTTTCTGGGATCATCTTGATGAACTCCGGATGCATATTATCAGATCTCTGATCGCGATCGTTATATTGGCGATTGTTGCTTTTTTGAATCGGAAATTCATTTTTGATTATATTATTCTGGCGCCAAGCAGCTCCGATTTTGTCACCAACAGGGCATTGTGCTGGGTTGGAAGACAATTGTCCATTGGCGCACTGTGCATCGATGAAATGAAATTACAGATTATCAACATCAATATGTCAGGACAGTTTCTTACCCATATGTATATTTCAATTGTGGCAGGTTTTATTCTGGCATTTCCTTATATATTATGGGAAATTTGGCGATTTATACAACCGGCTATGTACGATAAGGAAAAAGCATATTCAAAAGGAGGTGTGTTTATCAGTACCTTGCTTTTTCTTCTCGGTATTCTATTCAGTTTCTTTTTAATAGTGCCGCTTACCGTTAATTTCCTGGGGACTTATCAAGTCAGCCTGTCAGTGGCCAATCAGATTTCTTTAAGTTCATATATTAGCACAGTGGTTTCCGTAACCTTTGCCGTGGGTATTGTTTTTGAATTGCCAATCCTTGTTTATTTCCTCACAAAGGTGGGTGTGCTCACCCCTGATTTCCTGAAAAGAAACAGGAAATACATGTTCGTTATCTTGTTGATCCTTTCTGCCATTATTACACCGCCGGATATGTTTAGCCAGGTGCTTGTGGTAGTGCCATTGATCATATTATATGAGTTTAGTATTGGTGTTTCAAAAAGGGTTTACAAAAAGGAATACGAAAACATAAACTAAACTTCATTTTCTATAAATGTTGAGCTAATTATATAAAAAAGTCAACAAGAAATTACGGATAATTCAATAAAAAAAGTCCCTTTTAGAGCTTTTTTCTGCAAATATTTCGTTTAAGAAACAAAAAAAAGTCTTTAAACACCATTCATTATCTATCTTTTCAACTAATTATGTAACTGTCATAAATACAGGTAATTAAGTCTCTTTTATGATAAGAATCATCGTGTGTTCATTTCAATTAATGTTTAATAAATAGATAAAAAAGTTAAAAAAAAGTTAAAATACTTGACTTTATATCAAATAAATGTTTAATATTGCATCACAAACATTAAACAATAAATATCATGACTACATTTCAATTTAATACACAGCTAACAAATTTGCGTGACTCATTTCAAAATTACGCTTATTCACTTACTCAAAATGGAGAAGATGCAAACGACCTCGTTCAGGAAACATATCTGAAAGCCCTCACATATCGTGACAAATTTGATCCATCTACCAATTTAAAAGCATGGATGTACACGATCATGAAAAATACATTTATTAATAATTACAGAAGAGAAACCAGGGTGAGAAAAATTGTTGATACAACAGATAATATGTATTATTTAAATATGGGTAGTCCTTCCACCATGGGTAACTCTCAGGATATCATTCAGCACAACGAATTAAGAGAAGTTGTGAATAATCTTGAAGATGATTTTCGCATTCCGTTTGAAATGCATTTCGGTGGATACAAATACAAAGAAATTGCCGAAGAAATGAACCTCTCTATTGGCACAGTGAAAAGCAGGATATTCTTCGCAAGAAAAAAACTAATGGAAAAACTAAAGCACCTCGAAAACTAAAATGAAATTGATTTTCAAACAAATCAATAATTGCTGAAGGAGTGTTATAATTAAATAACGCTCCTTTTTATTTTTTATCTGTAATAAAAAGCTCGTCAAGTTTCTTTCTGCGATAAGCAAATATTTGATGTACCTGACGGTTAACAAATAGCCATTCAGCTAATTTGCCAATGATTCCAAACGGAGTTTCATAATGCAGGATGTCAGTCATTTCTATGCCATTTTCCGTAATGCGAAAATGATGTTGATGATGCCAGTATTTGTAAGGACCAGATAGCTGGTTGTCAATAAAATATTGTTTGTCTTTTACCTGAGATATCTCTGTTACCCAATTCATCGTAATTCCAAGAAATGGTTTGATCTTATAGGTGATGATCATGCCTGGATAAAAACCTGAACTGATATCAGACGTAATCTTAAAATGCATGTGTTCAGGTGTAATTTCATTCAGATTGGCCGGATTTGAAAAAAACTCCCAGGCTTCTTCCAAACTTATATTCAGTTCCTGTTTCGTGATGAGTTGATTCATATTATTTTTTTTGAGATAACAATTGAGAACTAATAAAGTTTGATGCGCTTTTTGATAGGGTTCATGAATTGGGATTATTTAATAATCGAAAAAAAGTTGAATATAAAAACAAAAAGATTAAACAAAAAAGTATTTAAGTTGTTATAGATTTAAATAATTTATTACTAACATTTAAATTTTATCGACATGAAAACTAGAAATTTTACACTAAAAGTAGCTTTAGCGGTTTTAGCTCTTGCTTTTTTAACGTCAACAAAGCTGTTGGCAACATCCAGAGTCCAGGTGATTCACAATTCAGCAGATTTAGCAGCTGAGGTAGTAGATGTATGGTTAGACGATGCATTATTATTGGATGATTTCGCATTCAGAACAGCATCTCCATTTATAGACGCACCTTCGGGCACAGAGTTTACGATTTCAATCAAAGGTCCCGACAGCATGGACCCGAGTGATCCGATCTGGTCACAGAATTACACACTGGCAGATGGCGAAACCTATGTATTGGTAGCCAATGGCATTGTCAGCAGT
>PKSW01000111.1 GCA_002869465.1 Marinilabiliales bacterium | reverse complement strand
CTAAGCGATTATTAATCAGGTGTTTTTGTTATTCATAGTTGGGTTTAAAAAAGTGGCTAAATATATAAAAATTATCATTTATCAAGTACTTTTAATTAAAATTATTCTAAATAGTACAAATAGCAACCGTATTTACATATAAGTTGTGTAAAACTAATAAATCGTAACTTCCTGACTTAAAGCCCGGTAATTGTTACAAACAACTTATTGTTAACTTCAGCTACCACCATACGTCGCAATAAAGACAATTGAAAAGGTATTTACCCTTACTGTTTTCTGCTGTTTCGGTAAAAAATATTTGCTTTTTTTATTTTAACTTAATTTGTCATTTCGAGCGACAGCGAGAAATCTCCCGGAATTTAATTTGTCATTTCGAGCGACAGCGAGAAATCTCCCAGAACTGATTTGTCATTTCGAACGGAATGAAATGTAGTGAGAAATCTCAGTGGAAAGAAGCAATTGCCGGGGAGATTTCTCAGTCGCTACGCTCCTTCGAAATGACAGGGGGTTTTGAGTGCTATTCCTTTGAAATCTGCCGCCAATTAGTTAACCATTTCGAACCGACAGCGAGAAATCTCCTGGAACTGATTTGTCATTTCGAGCGACAGCGAGAAATCTCCCAAGCAAATGGGTTTTACTCAGGGGATTTCTCAGTCGCTGCGCTCCTTCGAAATGACAGGTTGGTTTTTAATCGCAGTTTAATCTTATTTTTACATTATGACCCGTCAACACAATTATTTTGTTTATGTAATGACCAATTTGCACAAGAACGTATTGTATATTGGGGTAACAAATGATCTTGAGCGAAGAGTATATGAACATAGTACCGGGGAATTCAATGGATTTACAAAAAAGTACAATTGCCACTTTTTAATCTATTTCGAACATTTTACACATATTGAACATGCTATTGACAGGGAAAAAGAAATAAAAAAATGGCGCAGAGAAAAGAAAGACAAACTCATCAGTTCATTAAATCCGGAATGGCGGTTTTTAAATGAGGAAATAGAAGATATATAGTTTTTCTTTTGTTGTCATTTCGACGACGATGGAGGAGAAATCTCCCGGAACTGATTTGTCATTTCGAGCGACAGAGAGAAATCTCCCAAGCAAATGGGTTTTACTCAGGGGATTTCTCGTCGCAATCCCGCTACCGCGGGAAAGCTTGCCTGCCTGCTGGGCAGGCAGGCCTCGAAATGACAGGGGAGTAGAAGGAGATTTATTCGCTGCGCTCCTTCGAAATGACAGGGAGCGTGAAAAATCAATTCTTTATAAATGTAAAATGAGCATTGCCTTGCGGGCCATGCCATTTACCAACATACATACCGGCGGGGAGGGTACTCACATTTACCTGCCACGAATCAGGCTGAGATGATTGGACTGCAGCAGTTGTCAGAACAAGTTGTCCATAAACATTATAGATATCAACATAAGCCGAAGGATCCAATTCGAAAGGAGAAATTAAATACAATTTATCTGTTGCAGGATTGGGATATACTTTTGCTATCGGATGCTTCGCCGGGTCGTCTGTCCGGTAAATACCGATCTTCTCATTGCTTAATTCAAGAATCACACCGGTTTCTTCCATATGCTGTGGTGATAAGGTGATCAATGAAGAAACCGAAGTTTGATAACCTGCTTTTTCAGCATCAATAATATAACCACCATAGGGCAGCCTGTTAAAAAAGAAGTTGCCCAATTCGTCAGTGAGTGTATAATCAAGCAGTTTGGTTCCGTTTGAATTGTACAACAATACGGTTATATTCGATAAGCCTCCATCACAAAAATCCCTTGAGGAATTGGGTTCGAACCATGAATTGCAATATATATCCTCGGTAAACATATTGATTGCGGGCATTTCAAATGAACCTGAAATAGATCCTTCACCTACAGGTAACTGATAGTCGACAGCCGGCAGCATGATATCCACATCAAATATATCTGCATCTACCTTAAAATAGTGTGCATTCTGCCATCTTAAATTATTTGCATAATAACCCGGAACCGCCCCGTTTGTCAAAATGGTATCCGGTACCGCATAGATATAATACCGGCCTTCCATCATCCTGCTGAAGATAAATGTGCCATCGTCAGCTGTTTGCTCCATCTCAACAGCACGGGTTCCTTCTTCGCTATCTTTCACAGCTATTACAACTCCATGTTGAACCAACTGACCCTTATACCAGAGTTTCCCCTGCATAGCAAAAAAGGGTTCGATCAGCAGTCGCAGTGTATCAGAAGCCATTCCGCACTCTGATACAGCCATCAACACAAGCTCGACCTCACCTAATTCAATATCCATATCTCCGGGCGAATACACGGGATTTTGCAGTGTATCATTATTAAAAACACCATCCCCGGTAGTTACCCAATGAATGGATTCATAATACTGTGAAAAAGCACTTGTCAAATCGAGTTGGGCATCAGCAAATATAGTGGTGTCGTTTCCTGCAAAAGCAAACGGATCATCATAAATATTTAGTGTCAGGCTATCGTATAATTTAATACCACCCATAGCAGATACACCCATCGTTAATACTACTTTTCCTTCCTGCTTATCTGTCTCACCCGTGAAATACACCGGGGATAAGATATTCGAATCATCAAAGTAACCATCTCCACTAGTAAACCAGCTGATGCTCAGATATGAGTAAGGTACTGTGCCCCCCATTATCTGGACGGCATCCTGGTT
>PKSW01000272.1 GCA_002869465.1 Marinilabiliales bacterium | reverse complement strand
GAAAGTCTTTTTGAGTAATTATATAAATTCCAATCAATAGAAAAGGCTGGCACCGTTGGTGCCAGCCTTTCATTTTTTATTGAATTCCTTAATTTATCTGATCCACATTTTCCATGCCCATGGTGATCGCCTCCGTATTCAACGGAATCAATTTATGATACCTGAATGGTAATGATTTCTTGAGACCTTTGATCACATTGTCCAATTTTACAATGGGTTTCACTTTGATATAAGCACCCAGGACCACCATATTGAAAATTTTGGTGTTTCCCATGCTGGCCGCTAATTTGGCGCCTTCAATTTTATAGATACTGATATCGTTTCTTGTCGGGTGATGCGTAATCCCATTAGGATCGTATAACAGCACGCCTCCGGGTTTTACAGTTGACTCAAATTTATCCATTGATTGCTGGTTAAGAATGATGGCTGTGTCGTATCTTGTCAGTGTCGGAGAACTGATCCTTTCGTCGCTTACGATCACAGTTACATTGGCTGTTCCGCCCCGCATTTCAGGTCCATATGATGGCATCCAGCTCACTTCCTGATCCTGCATAATTCCTGAATATGCCAGAATCTTACCCATCGACAATACGCCCTGTCCACCAAATCCTGCAATAATAATTTCTTCAGTCATATCTTTGAATTTCTAAGTATTATTATTTTTTCTCAATTAACTGACCATCTTTTTTTATGTCGCCCAACTGGTAGAATGGAAACATATTTTCTTCCATCCAAATGTTAGCGTCAACGGGAGTCATTTTCCAGCCTGAATTACAGTTTGAAACGATCTCTATAAATGACAAACCGGGTTTTTCATCAATTTGGTTTTGAAATGCTTTCATTAAAGCTTTTTTAGCTTTTCGAACAGCAGAAGCTGTATGAACTGCCTGGCGGGTTACAAAATAGGTGCCTGGAAGTTGTGCCACCAGTTCTGTGATCTTCAGCGGGTTTCCCATTGCAATTACTTCACGACCATAAGGTGAAGTTGATGTTTTCATTCCTGGCAATGTGGTAGGTGCCATTTGGCCACCCGTCATACCATAAATACCGTTATTAATAAAAACAATCACGATTTTCTCACCCCGGTTACAAGCGTGGATGGTTTCAGCAGTTCCGATTGCTGCGAGATCTCCGTCACCCTGGTAGGTAAAAACTACTCTGCCGGGCCATACTCTTTTTATCGCTGTTGCTACTGCCGGTGCCCTGCCGTGTGCTGCTTCCTGCATATCGACATTCATAAATTCGTAGGCCAATACGGAGCAACCAACTGGCGCTACGCCTATGGTTTCATGCTCTTTTCCAAGCTCTTCGATCACTTCCATGATGAGCCTGTGGGCTGTACCATGTCCGCATCCCGGACAATAACTCAGGGTTTTGTCCGTCATCAAATCCGTTTTTTTATAAACCAGATTTTCAGGTTTTACAATATCTTGAACAGTTAATCCTGACATAATTATCCTCCTATTAATTTTTGTTTCAATGCTTCCAATACTTCTTCAGGTGAATGAATCACACCACCCACGCGACCAAAATGCTCCACTTTGGTTCGCCCCTCAACCACCAGACGAATATCTTCAACCATTTGTCCCATACTCATTTCTACTGATAAGAACCCTTTTATACCTTTCTGTACGTATTTTTCAATTTCCTTTTTTGGATAAGGCCATAAGGTAATTGGTCTGATCAACCCAACTTTTATACCTTCTTCACGTGCCAATTGGATGGTTTTTTGAGCAATACGTGCACTGGAACCATACGCCACCATAATATATTCAGCATCATCACAATGCAAGGTTTCCGAAAGGACTTCTTTCTCTTCAATCTCACGGTACTTTGCCTGTAGGTGATGGTTGTGTTTTTCCAATTTGTGAGGGTCCAGGTCGAGAGAGGTCAGAATTCTTCTTTCCTTACCAACAGGTTTCCCATTGGTTGCCCAAGGATATTTTTCAATCACCTCTTCATCTGTCAGGCGATCTCTTTGCTCAAATAATTCCACTTTTTCCATCATCTGCCCGATCAAACCATCAGAAATGATCATTACAGGTGTGCGGTATTTAAATGCCAGATCGAAACTAAGCGGTACAAAGTCTGACATTTCCTGCACTGATGAAGGTGCCAGTACGATCAAACGGTAATCGCCATGACCGCCACCTTTTACTGCCTGAAAATAGTCTGATTGAGCGGGTTGAATATCCCCTAAACCAGGGCCACCACGAACTACATTTGCTACTACGCAGGGAATTTCTGCACCTGCTATATAGGATAAACCCTCCTGCATTAAGCTGATACCAGGGCTGGAAGATGAAGTCATCACCTTTTTACCTGTTCCGCCTGCTCCATATAACATATTGATGGATGCTACTTCACTTTCGGCTTGCAGCACTACCATTCCTGTGCGATCTTCAGGCTTTTCCGCCATTAAATATTCTATCACTTCCGATTGAGGTGTGATTGGGTATCCAAAGTAAGCATCAGCACCGGCCCGGATAGCAGCTTCAGCTAAAGCTTCATTACCCTTCATTAATTTTAATTCACCCATGTTTTTTAATATTACTGATATTTACTCTGTTACTTTTACTCTATAGACAGTCATTACACCATCTGGACAAACGACCGAACAATTGGTGCAACCTGTGCAAGCCTCAGGATTTTCCATATATGCATAATGATAGCCTTTACCATTCACATTCTCAGCCAATTTTAAGACGTCAGTTGGACAAACCGGCACACATACCCCGCAGCCTTTACATCCTTCCACATCTACTATAACGGCTCCTCTTAACTTAGCCATATATTTTGATTTTGTGTATTAAAACAATCGATTGCAAATTTACGATTTTAAACAATAAAGCCCGGTTGGGAAATGTTATTTATAAGGCTTAAAGTTTAATTTATAAAAGATATAAATACCATCTATATGTATAATTTATCAGACTGATAACTTGATATTTAAAAACTATATTTCATACTTTATAGTGTTAGCAGACTGCTTGTTTGTTGAAGTATTCTTTTTAGATCTTTTCTTTTATATTGCATTACCCAACGTGGGTGTGGAATAGGTACGATCTGATCAAAAAGACCTATTTGTTGGTTAATTTCCTGGATATATTCGAAGTTCTTTCCCTGTCCCAAACAATAACATTTTTTCGAATTGATGCCCAGTCCAATTTGTTCGATTAGGTTATGAATGATAAAAGGCTTTAATGCCCGCTTTAATTCTACTGAATCATAATAGTTGTAATTCTTACCATTTTTAACAAATCCCAGTGGACTCACCGCTCCAATAAAATAATGTTTATAAAAATGCTCGGGACCTCCCAACTGGTCGATGAGCATATATATAAATTCGGAAGATAGTTCAGGACGTTTGCTGTAATCATTCGGAATGCCACAGTTATTTTCCAAACGCAAGGGGTCCGTGAAAGGAATACCCGTTATTCCGGCACCAAATCTCCCGGGGTTGATACCAAGGATTATTCTCCTTCCTGCCGAATCATTGTAGTATTTATTATAGAATTTCTTACAGGATTCAATCACATCTTTATCGTGATACGGATTTAATACTTCAACACCTTTAGGAAGTTTCGCTTCAATTTGAAGCGACTCGTAAAACTTTATGGTTCTATCGGCAAAGGTCATGATCTGATTACCCAATGGGGTGATCTTCATGAAATTTTTTCAGTCTTTCTTCCAGCACGGGGAACTGACTTCGCTGTACCAATGAAGTACATGCCCGGATACCTTCTGTTCGTTCACTACCTGTAATTAAAAGCGAAATAGCACTGATACCATAATATACCAGCTCGTTCAGTAATTCTTCTGCATTATAGCCTGGGTACGAAAACGTAAAATAAAAACCATCGGCGATAGGTTTATCAATATCTGTATCATAAACGATCTTAAAACCATTCTCCAAAAACATCTTTTTCATGATCTTGGCTTTTTCACCGTATTCTTTTACCGGTTCAGTTAAACTGATCTCCCCGTTATTTACAGCTTTCAGCATAGCTGTCAATGCATACTGGGCGGAGTGATAAACTCCTGAACTTAAACAGTACATCGATCCATACACCATTGCATAACCCACGTTTTCCGACATATAGTATCGTTTCAGATCGGGGGCCTTCGTAGTGAACACTTTATCAGAAATCACCATCATGCCCACCCGCTGACCGGCATAACTAAATACTTTGGAACTTGATATCAGTAAAATCCAGTTATTTGTATATTTCGCAACAGTAGGCTGATAAGGAGGCTCACCCGGCACAGAATAGTCTGTTCTGAAGTCCATCCCAAAATAAGCTAAATCCTCTATTACAATCACGTTATACATGGTGGCTAACTCACCAATAATTTTCAGTTCCTGTTCAGTAAAACAAATCCAGGAAGGGTTGTTCGGATTCGAATAGAGAATGGATGACACTTTTCCGGTTTTTAGATATGACTCCAATTTATAACGCAGTTTTTCACCCCTATAATTATATACATCAAACGACATATAATCGTGTCCAAGCACCCGACACTGTTGCTTATGGACCGGAAATCCGGGATCAATAAAAAGGGTGCCTTCCCTGTTTCTGTGCATCCGGTTTACCGTCATAAAAGAAGCAAAACTACCTTGCATGGAGCCAACAGTTGGAATACAGCCCTGTTCATCCACATTTACATCAAGAAATAGTTTTACAAACCGGGCAATTTCAGGTTTTAATGGCGCGATACCAAAGATATCCGGATAAACTGAAGCTACACCGGCTTTCAGGGCTTCTATCTCCGCTTTTGTGCCAATTTCGCTGGCAGGCAAACCCGGAATACCCATTTCCATCCTGATAAATTTTTCACCCGATGCTTTTTCAATTTCATCAACTAATTTTTTGATCTCCCTGATAGAGGCTCTCCCAACTGATTCATAACCTCCTTCGCTTACTTTTTTGGCAACTATTTCTGAATTTATGGGCGTATTTCTCATATTTACGTGGTTTATATGGTATTTCAATCAATTTGTTTTGTGCTCTAATGGTTTATCCGTCATGTCGGCCACAGCAAGTATGGCTCCCAACATAATGCCTAAAAAGGCAGCAAATAATACCTGATAATCAGGATTTAATAAAAAAGTAATGGTATGAGCCGGTATCCAGAATAATGGAATAGTTTTTTTGAACACAAAATTCCATTGAACGGACCAGTTCAAATTTACAAATATTTTCCTGAAATTTATGGGTGAGATCAGTGCTTTTAATCGACCATGATAACTCAGGATATGCATATCTGAAATCTTATGGGAAGTCATCATAACAGGTGCATAAACCAGGTTTAAAGCCACACTCGTGCAGAATGCAACAAACACTTTTTCCGTATTCAAGTTTCCTAATAATGCTTCGGAAGCTCCTTTCATCCCTGCATATTCGAGAAATGCGGGCGTGCCTATCGAGAAAATAATGAAAGACACTTTAACTGTCACGCCGATCAGTCCCCACACGAACATGCGTGGAATAATCCCAAATCCTTTTTGAATGTATGACCCTGTTCGTATCCGCAATCCCAGCAACTCGCCGACAGTGGCTAATATGGCGAATTTTATGAACGACGTTATTAAACCATGCTCATGATTAAATTTTTCATATAATTTTAGAAGGTCGCTGCTGAAAATAAAAGGAAGGAAAAGAATGAGTAGAACTCCGATGAAGTATAAATCCTGCCTTTTTAACATTTGCTGTTTTTTTACTTTTCTATTCTGATCCGGGCATCAACTGCCACCACTTTTTCGCATTCTGCTAATATCGGATTCAGATCCAATTCAGTAATTTCAGGTGCTAATTGTACAAGTTTTGACAATCGAAGGATAATATCTGCAAATTTGTTTTCATCAATGCCTGCCTTTCCCCTGACGCCCTGAAACAGTTTAAACCCCCTCAATTGCTTTAATTCATTTAGCACCTCTTTTTTATTTACAGGTGCCAGAACAGACCTCACATCTTTAAAAATTTCAATAAAAATGCCTCCAAGTCCGAACATGATCAAATGCCCAAACTTATCTTCTTTCTTCACACCAGCATACAATTCGTAACCGCTAAGCATTGGTTGAAATAAAATGCCTTTTGCTCCTGTTATGTCCATCATCCTTTCGAATTCGGAAAGTACGGTTTCAGCATCTTTGATATTTAAAGAAACACCTCCTACATCTGATTTATGCACCGGGCCAATCACTTTCATCACCAATGGGTAATCCAGTTGATCGATGTCATTCAATAAAGTTTCCTTTTGATAATAGGTCCGTTCAATCACTCTAGGAATCGCCACTGAGTCCAACAGCGCTTGAATGTTTTCAGGTGAGATATAGCCATCTTCGGAAGCACCTACAATTTGCCTGATCCTTTTGCTTTCAACCTGCATCTCTTCACCCGATAAATCACCAGGCTTTTGTGTATAAAACACCCTGGACAATGCAATGCCCAGGTTTACTTCATCTGGAAAATAAACGTGGCCTTTTGAAACAAAGGTTTCAACCTCATCCCTGGCGGTAAGTGTTGAAGGTAGCACCGGAAATATGGGTTTGCAAGCACTTTTAATTTTCTGATCTAATACTTCATAAACATCGTCAATCTTTGAAAGACCAGGCGTACCAAATATAACGACCATCGCATCAATATGATCAAATTTTTGATCCACATGATCAATTATAACACCCAGTTGTTCTGCTGTTCCTGTAGCGAGAAAATCAATCGGGTTCGCGACTGAAGAACCAGGAAATAATTCATTTTTTAGCTGTTCAGCTTCTTTTCCTTTAATGGCGGGCACATTCAAACCCCAGTTCGATAAGGTGTCCGTGATCATCACTGCTGGCCCCCCTGCATGGGTAATCACGGCAATATTTTTTCCCTTTAATTCCGGATACATAAATACAGAAGCTATTGAGATCATATCTTCCCGCCCATAGCATCGAACGATTCCGGCTTTTTTAAACAATGCACTTACAGCATTATCAGGACTGGATAAAGCTCCCGTATGGGATGACGCGGCCCTGCTTCCAGCTTCCGAAGTTCCGGCTTTGATGGCAGCAATCCGGCAACCTTTCTTTATAAGGGAAGAAGCATGTTTTAAAAGTAATTTAGGTTTTTCGATCGACTCAAAATAGAGCAGTTTGATGTGTGAATCATTCTCAGGATCAAAATTCTCATCCATGTGTTTCAGAATATCTTCAACACCCATTTGTGCCGAATTACCTACGGAAAACACATTGGAAAATGTTAAACCTTTGGGTATGCCGGCTTCCATAATAAAACATGCGGTTGCTCCTGAACCCGAGATAAAGTCGCAACCCTTTTTATCTAATTTTGGGATGGGTTTGGTAAAAACACTGTGATGCTGTGGTGTCAGGACTCCAACGCAGTTTGGACCAATTAAAGAGCCGCCTACTTCATTTACCGTTTTTACCACTTTGTCTTCCAGAAACCTACCTTCTTCGCTTTCTTCGGAAAATCCTGCAGATATTATAATAAATGCTCTGGTTTTCCTTTTATGCGCCAGAAAATCAACTATTTCAGGTGTATATTTAGCCGCAATCGCAATAATTGCCAGGTCGACCTGAGGTAATTCTTCAGGATCTCTATAACTTTTGATGCCCTGAATCAAATCTTCTTTTGGATTCAGGACAAACAAATCACCATTAAAACCGCCATCTACGATGTTTTTTAGAATTTTTCCACCTGGCTTTTGAATATCATTCGAACCACCTACAACTACAATACTTTCAGGATGGGTGAGTTGTTTTGTTATCATTGCATCAGATTTAGATGCAAAATTAATAATTACTCATGCTTCAAAACCGCCACCAACAAATTTAGAATCAATACAAGAAGCTGGAAGTCGGAAAAAGGAAGACGAAAGACCGGAGACTAATGATTAGTTAATTAAAAAAATCACTCTCAACACATTTGCTCTCTTGCCTTTTCTCATTTTCGCCATCTCTTTCCTGTCCATGCTGCCCATCGTTTCCTAAAAGGGATGCCACGTACATTCGCCAATCTCCCATTCGCATTTGACCCCTTCCATCCTTTCACATCATCAATCCAGTAAAACAGCTACATCAACCACACCTATGCCAACGTTGGCCACCAAAGCCGGAGATGCATTATGTATATATTCGGGTTTCTTTCCTGTTAATGCTTCCATTTTTTCGGCATACCATAAAGCAGTTTTTTCATTACTTGCATGACCAATAGCATATCCCCATACCTTTTTACCCTCGATGAATTTCTCAATGTCTTTCATCACCAGTTTCATACTTTGTTTTATTGTAAATGCCTTTCCGAACGCTTCGGTTTTTCCCTCCTTATTTACGGTAATCACCGGCTTTAAATTCATCAGCTTTCCAATAAAACCTTTCGTATTGCTCACACGGCCACTTTTTACCATATATTTCAGTGTACTTGCAGTTACCAATACTTTTGACTTATCAATCCAGTCTTGCAATCCTTTAAGCACTTCGTCATGTGTCATACCTTCCTCCAAAGATTTTGCAGCACGAACTAAAAGCAATCCCAAAGCAACAGAAGTAAGTTTGCTGTTCACCACGTCAATTCTTTTACCGGTATGCTCACCCACCTTGGTAGCTGCATTCAGGCTATTTTGCCAGGTACCGCTTAATTGCCTGCTAATGTTTACAGCAATGATACTTTCGAAGTGTGTCGACAAATAATTATATCGGTTATAAAACTCCTTATAGGCAGGTTGCGATGTTGAAGGATACACCGGGGAAGTATCCAGCATTTTGTTGAATTGCTCCGGTTTCATGGTGATACCATCCAGGTAAAATGTTTCACCGAAATGAATACTTAGAGGTACAACTTGTATTTGGTATTTTTCAATAATTTCAGCTGGCAAATCACAAGAGGAGTCAGTTGCCAGCGCAATTTTTTCTTTTGGAGAAGAAGCAATCGCATGCTGCATTACCATATCATCCACTTTTTGCGAAGCAATGTTTCCCAGTTTACCAAGTTCAACAAACAACAACCAGGGGGTATCTGTATGGATATGAATCCGGGTTTTTTGAGGAGAACCTGCAACAACCATAGAATCGCCAAATCCATCCAGCGCTTTTTTGATATCTTCTTTATTTAAATTTTCTCCTGTAAGCAAAGCTTCTGAACAATAGCGATATGTAATTACATCATGTCCTACAATCACATCTTCCTCCACCACCTGGTCAGCATTCAGTGCTTCCGCACTTACCTGCTTCCCTGTTTTAAAAAATTCAAGCATGCCTTCCAGAAAAACGACAAAACCTTTGGCTCCAGCATCTACCACTTCCGTTTTTGTCAGTTCTTTCATCCTGGCAGATGTAGCATTCAGTGATTCTGTAGCTTTTAAAAAAGCTTCGATGAGCATTAAAATAAAATCATCCAGCCTGTCTTTTAAATCATAAAGGTGTTCGGCCCAATCTTTAATCACCGAAAGTATTGTTCCCTCCACCGGGTTCGCAATGGCTTCGTAGGCATACTTTACAGCATTCCGCATGCTTTCCGCAAAATCCTCAACAGTAATAGTTTCTTTGGCTTTTAATTCATTGCTAAAACCATATAGAAATTGTGCAAATATAATTCCTGAGTTTCCCCTCGCTCCTGTCAATGCAGCATCAGCAATTGAAACAGCAGAAATTTTCAGATTTTCGTCGGGTATTGCAATATCAATGATAGATCGCATGGTGGAGGCCAGGTTGGTACCTGTATCCGCATCTGCTACCGGAAACACATTGATCTTATTTAAAATACTTTGATTTTCAAAGATCCTGTGCGCCCCCGATAAGAAGCTGTGATACAGCTGCTTACCATTTATTTCTTTAATGGATAATGTATTCAATTGCTGTAATTTAGACATCATTCTGGAGCAAAAATATGTATTTTATATATGCAATAACCTATATTTGAACTTGAAAGTTGTTTATTAGACACCTATTTTCAATTCCTTAAAAAAAGTGGATGCGTTCACTAATGCAATGGTCCCGAGATCTTTATACAGGTAATCAGCTCTTTTAACAAATTCCTGCTCCATACCTTCCTGCACTTCTGCCAGTCCGAGAAAAATCAAATCCGCATGCGCCGATTCCTTTTTAATGATCATATTTACAGGCAGTTTTTCAATACCGTTATTGATGATCTTCACTTCGGCTTCCATCCTCATATTGTCGAGAACAATGTATGTATCCTTTCGTATCTGTTCTTCTTTTTCTTCATCCATATTAATGATCATCAATCGAACTTTCGCCAGCCTCCATTCGTATGATGCCCTTAAAAATTTGATTAATGACAACACCAGGTTTCCATTATTGGAACCACCTCGCCACCAGATATCAATGAGTTTATAATTTCCAAACCCCCTTTTTTGCTCATAATCAAGCAATACTATATTCAAATCGAGGTCAGATAAATACTTTAGCATTTTAGCAAAACGTAAGGGATTTCGCGTTTGCCTGCCCCAGCCCAACAAAACTGTGTTGGGTTCAACGCCTGAGAACCCATAGGTTGCTGCAATAGTCTCAATTCCTTCATACACGTTATTACACTCTTGTCTTCTGGCAAAAATACCATCCGTATCATCATAAACACTATCGTCTATAGGTTGTTTATGTTTTGGAAACAATACATTGGATGATTTGTTCAATATCAAATCGAAATTAGAAATAATCCCTTGCTCCCCTACCAGTGACTTGCCAAACTGAATTAAATGCGGCCTGTTTTTGGTCCCTCCGCTGAACAACAGGATATTTGGGCGCCAGTTCCTCTCGTTTAGTTGCCGCCGGTCGAGTTTTGACAACATTCTTCTCAATATGGAATACCTGACACTTTGCCAGACATCGCCCATGGCAAGGTGTAACTGCTTTTTACTAATAAAATAATATACAAATGAGATGATCACCAGGGCGATCATCATCGATGTCAAATCGAGTTTGAACATCACCATAAAACTGGCCAGGAAGCCTGCAATTCCAATCCAGATAGGCATATTAAAAGAGGGGCGGAAATCAGTGCTGGCCCATTTTTCCAAAGCGAAGGCAATGTTGATAAAACCATAGGCCGTGAGATAAAACATGGTAACAATACCTGCGATAACATTCAGATCACCTACCAAAATTCCCAGCTCGGCAATAAGAAAGGTAATTATCAGTGCATTGCGGGGTTCTTTATTTTTCCCATGACCTTTTCCTAAAAAACGAGGCACGATCCTGTCCTGTGCAATGGCTTGTATAATCCGCGGGCCTCCTAAAATTCCTCCTAATGCCGATGAAAGAGTAGCGCCCCATATACCGGCAATGACAAGAACGGGGATCCAGGCAATCGCCATTAGGAAATTATAATTATTCAACAACAGTTGCTGATCAACGAAGAAGTAAAAGAGAAAGGCTAATGAGAGGTAAATAATCAACCCCGATAATATGGAATAAAGTGTACCTTTTGGAATGTCTTTTTTCGGATCTTTTAAATCTCCTGACATGGCTACTCCCGCTGTAAATCCGGTTACCGCCGGAAAAAAAATGGCAAATACTTCAACAAACGAAAAATTCCTGAAGGGTAGCACAAATTCAGTAGTATCAGACGGATTGGATCCATTACCCATAAAAATGCCCACAGAGATCGAAACAAGGGATAAAAATATGGCTCCCAGTATAACGAATTGAGTTTTTATCGCAAAATTGGTGCTAATTAAAGCAATAATTAGCAGCAGCGTGAGCACGGATGTACCCACGATCCGAATACTGTTTAAATGTTCGGTATCCAGACTTATCAAATTCTCAATAGCGGGTATGGCCAGAAAGTTCTCTGTAAAACCAATGATATACAATGAAATACTCAATGCGGTTCCAACAAAAAGCGTTATCCCTATCGATCCACCCATGGGCAGGCCCAATGAACGAGACAGAATATAGTAGATACCTCCTGCTTCAATTTTTTTATCAGTAGCAATGGAAGCAATACTTAATCCGGTGGTTACAGAAATAATATGGGCGATGAGAATGATAGCAATCACACCCCAAATACCTGCAACACCTGTTACCCAACCCAAACGCAGGTACATGATCACACCCAATATGGTTAAAATAGATGGGGTGAAAACACCAGAAAATGCACCAAACTTCTTTCTTTCTTTACCCATGATTTAAGGAGTTAAAAGTAAAAAAAACAATTGAATATATTAGTCATATGCCAAATCATCCTTATTTTTGATTCACCTTTAATTCACCCATTTCTAATAAATCCATGAAAAGAACAATCCAATTTCCGCTGATCCTTAGGATTACCTTTATGATGCTTTTTGTGTGGTTGTCCTATTTTATACTGACTGAATTCAGAAACTACCTGGCACCATTAAGTTTGGGCATATTATTTGCCTACTTACTTTTTCCATTGGCTAATTTTTTCGAGAAACATGGGCTGGCCCGTATTTTAGCTAACCTTCTTGCCATTATCATTGGATTGTCGGTTATTTACGGCATTGGTTTTTTTATTTACAAGCAGTTTGGTTTGTTTATTGAAGATTGGCCAGGTTTAAAGGAGCGGGCAGCTGAAAATGTGAACAATATGATTGCCTCGGCGGCTAATTACATTGGTGATGATTCGGGTAATTTGAAAAGGGAAGCTAACAAAATCTTTGACTCCATCATCAATCATCCAGATTGGGATATCCAATCAGCTTTTGGCCCTACCGTTTTTACTCTCTTTACGGTGCTGATCATGCCGGTGTATATTTTCTTTTTGCTTTTTTACAGAAACAAATTCAAGAATTTTATATTGATGCTTGTTCCAGAAGGGAAACATGCTGTTGCTTATCGCATCATTGATGAAATTAATACGCTTACGGTCAGGTATATGACCGGAATGTTCATCGTGGTTTCTATTCTTGTGGTTCTGAATGTCACAGGGTTTTATATCATCGGATTAAAACATGCCCTGCTATTGGGTATTCTGGCAGCCATCATGAATTTTATCCCATATTATGGGACTATCATTGGCTATCTTTTTCCTCTATTTATGGCCATTTTTGTCATGGATTCTCCCATATTTGTATTCCTGGTAGTGATACAATTTATTATAGTTCAGTTTACTGAAAACAACATTCTAACACCGAATATCGTTGGCTCACATGTAAACCTAAATCCCTTCATGATCATTTTAAGTATTACACTTGGGGGCTTTTTATGGGGACTTCCGGGTATGATCATCGCAGTACCATTTGCCGCCATGGTGCGGGTACTTGGTGAAAACATTGACCAGTTGAAGCCTATCGGATTTCTTTTAGGTCAAACCGGTGTGGATGAACACTCTATTACCAAAGAGAAAATTAGACATTTCTTTGATTTCTCTAAAAAGAAGAAAAAATAAAAGGCTATGAAATCTTATTGACCGAAGATTTATAGACAACACCTCTTTTCTTAAGGCCGTCCAACATAAAATCAACCACTTTCTGATCTTTACCAAGGAATTCAGGAACAGTGATGCCTATTGTCGAAAACAATCCTTTATCTAAAAGTCTTACGGCCATAGTAGCTGTATAACCAGTCGTTCGGGCCATTGAATGGATCCCTGTTATTGGATCATACTCATCATATAAATCAAACTGATACCTCAGCGATTCACCATTTTTCTCGCCTTCAGCGGTGATGCGCATAACGGTTACATCCACTTCCCCTGTTTGCAATTTCCATTGATCAAATAAAAGCTTAGAGGTCATTTCCAGCGGTGACACCTGCTGACCACTTACATCCACAACTTCCGGGTTGAAGAATCCGTTATCCGATAGCAGTTTGATCTTTTCAGCATAACCTGGGTAACGGAGTGTTTTTTCCCGCATCATGTCAGCCTCTATTGTAAACATAAGCGAACGCAGTCCATCACTGTTAAAAGCTTCCAGTGTGCCTACATTTTCAAATTCCAATAATTCAATTTCCGTCAATGCAGGTTTTGTAACGATATTCTTATGCTCCACCAGGCGTGCCGGCCGGGTATATTCCTCAATTACATCTGTAGGAGAAAATACTGCTTTATATTCCCAGGGTTTGGTTCTTACTTTGGGCAGTCCGCCCACGTAAATATCCACTTTTGAAACATGATCAAGCTGATGGGCGGCGTATCCTGTTAGCATATTGCTCATACCTGGTGCCACGCCTATATCACAAATTACCTTCACCTGGTTGGTTTTTGCAAGTTCTGAAAGATCAAACGGATCCTCAGGATAGAAAGCGATATCAATTACATCTTTCCGGGTTTCAATGCACCATTTTAATGTTCGAAAGCCAATACTGCCAGGAACTGCATTCAGGATGATGTCATAATCCCGAACCAGAGTTTTTAATGTATTTTCATCTGAAAGGTCAGCTTTGATTCTATCTATGCTTTCATCACCCAGGCTATTGAGTTGTGCCTCGCTAATATCGGCAACAGCTACTTCAAACGAACCATCACTCATTAAATCAAGTGCCATCGGCCGACCTACCAGGCCGGCGCCGAGTATAAGAATCTTTTTTTTCATAGTTTTTTCCTTTTCATATATTTTCTGGTTTTATCATATTGCGAGAGCATAACGCCAATAATTACCACAACAATGCCAGTAGCTTTCAATGGCGTAAAATCCTCTTTCAATATTAAAAAAGCCGCCAGTGAGGCAATCACTGGAATTAAATTGGTATATAAATTTGATTTACTGATACCCAGGTGTTTAATAGCGTATATAAATAAAATGTAGGCAGCAGAAGAACATAAAATCCCTAAACCCACCAATGAGAGTATGGTTATTACGCTGGGCTCAATTTGCATCACACTCTTAAAATCAAAAACTAAGAATAGTGGCAGAAAGAAGATAGCACCCGCCAGGTTTTGCCATGTGATGATGGTAATAGGTTTATACTTTACCGTGAGTTTTTTTATATAAACTGTATAAATGACAGCAGAGAATACTGCGAGGAATAACAAAGCCAGTCCGGCAGGTGAAGCTTCAAGTTCGAAATGCCTGTTGAAAAGGATCAGGATTAATCCGGCAAATGAAATAATCAAACCAAAAATATTTACAACACTGAGTTTCTCACCAAATAATTTAATGGCCACAAATGGCGTAAAAACAGGTATGGTCGCGATAATTATGGCAGCTACTGAAACCGAAGCGAGGTTAAGCCCGTAATTCTCACCAATAAAATACAAGAACGGATTAAAAAAAGCACCACCGATAAATAAACCCAGATCATTCCGTTCGATTTTTTCAACTTGCCCGGTAAGTTTAATAAGTGGCAAAAGAAAAAGGGAAGAAATTACCAGCCGGAAAAATATCGTAGTAAGCGGCGTATAATATTCAAAAACCGTTTTTGAAAGAATGAATGAAAACCCCCAGAAGATCATGGAGAAAATAGCCGCTATATGGACATAAGCTTTTTGCATTTCACGAGCGTCCTTCTTCCTTGAAAACTTGTGTGTAATGTTTCAGACTTCTCAAAATCAGCACCAGGATAATCGTTGCGCCCAGCACCCAATGTGCAATTGTATCCATTTCAAAATTCCCAGTCTCAAAATATCTTCTCATATCATCAATAAAAACAAAGCCCACAACTGTAGCCAACACCCCTGAGTATTCGCGTTTCAAAATACTTTTAAAAGATAAAGGCATCTCATTTCTAACATATTTTCTAAAACATGGCAAAAATGAAGGTGTTTTCCGGGCCCAACTCATGTAAGTGTCGCCAAATTTTCTTTCCAGGAAGCGCTCTTCAGCAAACATGATCCTTTCGTAATACAACCAGAATAACAAAGTTACGATTACGACAAATGAGAAATTGAAAGTAAACATCACGATGCCAATCCACATGAAATAATTACCCAGGTAAAGCGGATGCCTCACCATGGAATAAATGCCTTTTGTGTTCAATGTTTCAGCCACTTGCCCCTCCCTGGTATTTCTGCCTGAGGTACCTGCAGGTGTGGTGCCAATGGAAATTGCCCGAATAATAAAACCCAACAAACTAATTGAAATTGAAATGATCGTTATGATATTTTTAGATGCTTCATTTAAAAAGGAAGTATCTGTAAAATAGACTACCGGGATGGCTGCAACAAAAAGGATCACGGGAATTTGTCCCCTGTAACGGAAAAGTTGGTTGCCGCTTTTTTCGAAGGAATCAACAAGTGCCATAAGCTATTATTTAATTGAAGCGTAAAGGTATCTTTTTTACAATTTGGGTCAAGCAGTTTTTCTATTCAATAAAACCAGTTAACCAGTCCGACAGGGTTTTAACAAGTTCAGGATATGAATAATGGCTTTCGGCACGTGCACGGCACGATACGGACATTTGTTTCCGCAAACCTGAATTTTGCAACAAATAGTTGATTTTCTGCCCAAGTATTTTCGGGTTTCGCTCGGTTAAAATTCCTTCAGTAGGGGTCACAATCGAGCCCACGCCGCCTCCCTCATAAGCCACTACCGGTGTTCCTGCGGCCAACGCTTCGGCATAAATAATTCCGAAATGCTCTTTCTTTTCAGGTGCTGCCACCAATAAGGTAGCATCATTGATCAGTTTGGCTTTATCTTCTGACGAGACATAACCGAAAAACATACCCCGGTCACCCAGTCTTTCTTCAAGTTCCTCTTTCAATTCACCATCGCCGATAAAAACGGTTGAAGCATATTCGTAATATTCTTTTGAGGCTTCTACTACATTTTGCGGGCCTTTGGATACAGTTAATGCCCCCGGGCATATGACATAGTTGTCAGGCAAACCATATTTTTCCCGGATATCGGAAGTGCTATCCGTTTTAAATTCATCTAGATCAACACCACAAGG
>PKSW01000463.1 GCA_002869465.1 Marinilabiliales bacterium | reverse complement strand
CAACAGGATTTTGATCATTTCCGGCCCTAATGCCGGTGGAAAGTCGGTCTGCCTCAAAACTGTCGGTTTGCTGCAATACATGCTGCAGTGCGGGTTGCTGGTGCCGGCTTCTCCCAACAGTGAATTTACACTCTTTTCAAGATTATTCATCGACATTGGCGATGAGCAATCGCTTGAAAATGATCTGAGCACTTATAGCTCGCATCTACTGAACATGAAATATTTCATTAAAAATTCGAACAGTGAAACATTATTTTTAATAGATGAATTTGGAACCGGAACAGAACCACAGTTGGGAGCATCCATCGCAGAAGCAACGCTTGAACAACTAAATAAAAAACAAGCCTTCGGTGTGATCACCACACACTATTCGAACTTAAAACTGGCAGCAGAACGACTGGAAGGCTTGCAAAACGGGGCCATGCTTTTTGATACCGAAAAAATGCAACCCCTTTACATATTAAAAATCGGAAAGCCCGGCAGTTCATTCGCATTTGAGATCGCCAAGAAGATAGGATTTCCTTCATTTGTTTTACAAAATGCAAAGAAAAAAAGTGGCGGGAAACATGTCAGGTTCGACCAACAATTGCAACAACTGGAAACAGATAAACTTGCCATCGACAAAAAACAAAAACAGCTTGACTCGGCCGATGAAACACTGTCGGAACTTGTTGAAAAATATACCAGTCTTTTAAAGGATCTTTCGAAAACCAAAAAACAGATCATTGAAGATGCCAAACAGGAAGCCTCGGTAATAATTGAAAACTCCAACAAGGCCATAGAAAAAACTATTCGGGAAATAAAAGAAGCACAAGCCAATAAAGAAGCTACTAAAACCATTCGAAAAAAACTGGAGGAAAAGAAAATTCAGTTGAAAAAAGAAAAAACTGAAGATGAGGAACCAGAGATAATTGAAACTGATGACGAACTAAGAATGGGTGACTTTGTTAGTGTTATTGATACAGATATCACGGGTGAAATAATAATCATTGAAGATGATGAAGCCCTGATCAATGTAAACGATATCAAGCTTCGTATTTCACTTGACAAGCTGGAAAAGTCCTCAGCAAAACAAAGCCAGAAAACAAAACGGAGCAGTTCGGCGAGTATCATCCATGAAATAAATAAAAAAGTCGCTCATTTTGAACTTAGTATTGATCTCAGAGGAAAACGTTCTGAGGAAGCCTTGTATTTATTGCAAAAATACATAGATGAAGCACTCCTGCTGAGCATGAAGGAGGTGAGTATTCTGCATGGCAAGGGTTTCGGTATACTGAGGGACAACATCCGTGAATACCTGAGAAGCGTTGATGAAGTGAAACACTTTGAAGACGCCCCTTTAAATATGGGTGGTACCGGAATAACAAGGGTATATTTTAAATGAGATTGGCTTCTTTTGGTTACTTTTGCAAAAATTAACCTGCATGAACTACTATTTTTGGATTCCAATTGGCATACTCGTAGTATTACTGGTAGCCGCGCTTTATAAAAGATACCGTTTGTTTAAAAACCTCGAAAATGCACCTGAAAATAAAAAGGTCATCAAGTTAACCGATGCCTCTTTTCAAAAAATTACTTCCAAAGGTATTTCGTTAATTGATTTCTGGGCTCCGTGGTGTGCCCCATGTAAAATATTGGGTCCAACCATCAACGAATTAGCTGATGAATATGGCGATAGGATGAATATCTGCAAAATGAATGTGGATGAAAACAGAAAAACTTCAACTGAATTAAAGATCAGGGGCATTCCAACGGTTATTATTATGCGGGATGGAGAAATTGTCGGGCATTTCGTAGGGGTGAAACCCAAATTTGTTTACGCAAAAGCATTAAAGGAATTGCAATAAAAAAACCGGATAAAATCCGGTTCTTTTCAAATATTATGATTTATTCAAAATCGCCACTCAAACCTGGTAGCAATTCCCAAATTTCATCAACTGCTTCAACAATTACGTCTCTGGCCTCAGTCCTGAAAATTTCCCATGAACCTTCACCATGAACGTCTTCAAAATCTTTTTTAAACTCACGATCTTCGTCGTCAAAGTTGGCCCATTTCTTAAATCCATAAACAACGGCAGCATCCCTATCGTCACCTGAATCAAATTGAGGATAATAAGACGCAAAAAAGTTGTTATAATTCTTTGCGTTATAAACCTCAACCACTTGAGCTACCATTTCCTTAAAACGGTGTTTTGAATCGTCTTTAAGGTCAAAAAATGTGACAATAATCTTTGTTGATACAGAATCAGTAGGAGCATGTACCTGTTTTTCGTCTCTGCGCCAGTATCCACCATCGTCAATACCCCAAACATTTGGCATTACATTATACATCCAGTCTTCCATATGTTCTTTTGAGTCAGGACGAGAATCCATGTCTGTAAATGTACATGGTCCCATTTGCCATAAAAAAGTGCCGGCTTTTGGTCCTGTTGTTACACTCCACATGCGCGCATGGTGTGGGCCATGGTTGTGGTAGGTTTTGTTGTGATGTGTAATAGCTTCAAAAAATTCTTTGTACTTATCTGTTTTTACTTTCAGATACGTATTTTCATACATTCTGTAGTCTGTCTGAGAAAAAATAAATCCTGCGATTAATAATGCTGTAAATAATAATAAAGTTCTTTTCATCGATAGGTGTTTAAAGTTGTTAAAATAAATGAGAAATTATTTAAAATATCGCCTAAACTATATACATAATTT
>PKSW01000116.1 GCA_002869465.1 Marinilabiliales bacterium | reverse complement strand
TGTATTTATCAGCCTGGCAATCGGTTTATTGTTTTTTTCATGTGAACACCCGCATCATAAAGCCAAATATGTATTTTATTTTATCGGTGATGGCATGGGGCAAACACAGATCAACGCTTCAGAGGCCTATCTGGCAGCGATACATGACGAAAAAGGTTTTCAGCATTTTGCTTTTACACAATTTCCATCAGTTGGTTACGCAAGTACCTATGCGAGCAACCGATTTATCACCGGATCAGCCGCTGCGGGAACGGCGCTGGCATGCAGTAACAAAACCAACATCAACCGGATTTCCATGAATCCGGATGCAACGGAATCCTATAAAACCATTGCAGAAAAATGTAAAGAGATGGGCATGAAAGTCGGTATCCTGTCAAGCGTATCCATCGACCATGCCACCCCGGCCGTATTCTATGCACATCAGCCATCACGCGACAATTATTTTGAAATTGGACTGGACCTGGCCAACTCATCTTTTGACTTCTTTGGCGGAGGTGGTTTCAAATCTCCTGAAGGTGAAGTGAATGGTATATTTATCAATGCCATTGAAGAAGCCAAAAACAATGGCTTCAGTTATGTGAACACCATTGAAGAAATTCAGGCGCTGGATAAAAATTCAGGCCGGGTGATTGCGGTATCCAATTTGCTGGAAGAAAGTGGCGCCATGCGATATGCACTTGATCTGAACGAAACCAACTTGCAATTAAGTGATTTCACAGCCAAAGCTATTGAACTACTGGAAGGTGAAGAAGGCTTTTTTATCATGGTTGAAGGCGGTAAAATTGACTGGGCCTGCCATGCCAATGATGCAGCATCGACCATCCACGAAACCATTGAATTTTCAAATGCCATTGATGTGGCCATTGAATTTTATAAAGCACACCCGGAGGAAACTTTAATTGTGGTTACCGCAGACCATGAAACCGGGGGTATGGCGCTTGGTAACGGACCAACAAAATATGAAACAGACCTGGCCATACTGAAGCATCAGATAATCTCATCTCAGGCCTTTGTGGAGGTGATCAGGGATTTCAGGGTGAACCTGACCGGAGATATGGAGATTGATTTTAAGCATATGATGGAGATCATTGATTGGTATTTTGGATTAGGAAATCCGGATAAAATTCCTTTGACCGAAAAAGAAATTGCTACTATTAAAAAATCTTTTTTAACTAGTTTATATACTTCAGAAGGTGCGGCACCTGACCATGCCTATCACGATGAGGAACCGTTAGCCAACTTGTTGAATAAAATGATGAGCGACAAAGCAGGTATCGGCTGGACTACCTATTCGCATACCGGTGTCAACGTACCTGTTTATGCCATTGGTGTTGGGGCTGAATATTTTTCAGCCTATATTGATAATACGGATATCCCCAAATTCATGGAAGAGATCATCGTGCAAGGAGCGCATTGACAGGAAAAAACTGACAAGTCTTATTTCGAATCAAGCTTCAATCCCAGCTCATCCAATTGCTCCTGAGCAATTACTGAAGGCGAATCGATCATCACGTCGCGCCCGGCGTTGTTTTTTGGGAAGGCGATGAAATCCCGGATGGAGTCCTGGCCTGCAAATAATGCCACCAGCCTATCGAATCCCAATGCAATACCTCCGTGTGGTGGTGCACCAAACTCAAAAGCATTCATCAAAAAGCCAAATTGCGCCTGTGCATCTTCATCTGTAAACCCCAGCACCTGGAACATTTTCTTTTGCAATTCTCGGTTATGAATCCTGATGGAGCCACCGCCAATTTCAACTCCATTGATCACTAAATCGTAAGCATTGGCATTTACTTTTCCGGGTTCGGATGATAGTAGTGCTTCATGTTCCGGCTTTGGAGATGTAAATGGATGGTGCATGGCATGAAAGCGCTTGGATTCTTCATCCCATTCCAATAGTGGAAAATCTACCACCCAAAGTGGTTTGAATACCTTAGGATCACGCAAATTCAGCTGGTTGCCCATTTCGAGGCGCAATTCATTGAGTTGCTTACGTGTTTTTTCAGCTTCACCAGACAGCACCAACAACAGATCGCCGGGTTTGGCATTGAATTTCTCCGCCCATGCTTTTAAATTTTCTTCTGAATAGAATTTATCAACCGATGATTTGAAAGTACCATCAGTATTATATTTAACATAAACGAGCCCTTTGGCACCGATTTGTGGTTTTTTCACAAAATCTGTCAGCTTATCCAGTTGCTTCCTGGAGTATTCAGCACATCCTGAGGCATTGATACCCACCACCAATTCGGCTTCGTCAAATACATTGAATCCTTTTCCCTGGGCCACATCATTCAATTCTTCAAATGCCATCCCGAAACGAAGGTCAGGTTTATCGCTACCATATTTTCGCATGGCCTCCTCGTAAGTCATGTGAGGTAGTTTTTCAATATATACTCCTTTGACTTCTTTAAAAAGATACCTGACAAGACCTTCAAATGTATCAAGCACATCCTGCTGTTCTACAAAAGCCATTTCGCAGTCAATTTGTGTGAATTCAGGTTGGCGGTCAGCCCTCAGATCTTCATCGCGGAAACACTTTACCAACTGGAAATAACGGTCGTAACCAGCCACCATCAGCAATTGCTTGAATGTTTGTGGCGATTGGGGCAAGGCATAAAACTGCCCTTCATTCATGCGCGATGGCACTACAAAATCGCGGGCACCCTCCGGTGTTGATTTAATTAAGAATGGTGTTTCG
>PKSW01000236.1 GCA_002869465.1 Marinilabiliales bacterium | reverse complement strand
TTTGTATTTCCCGCAATAGAACAATTGTTATTCATGTACGTTTTATGAACTCAAACCATTCGATTTGAGTTAAAAAGTGAATCAGACAAATTTATAAAATTATTAACTTCAAATTCTAAAATCTGGCCAATGCCATAAAAAGCAATTAATAGACTTTCGAGCGAAAGAAGACCACAAAAATTGTTGTTATATAAAAAAAGCTGCTTCGTTTAAAGAGCAGCTTTTTTAACCAGGTTATTTTGGGTTTTATTTTCCAGTTACGTAATCGTATTCTTTAATTTCAGAGTCACTCCACTTATGAGATTCCAAATCGTCATAAATCATACCATTAGCTCCAAAAAGAAGTGATTTTGCATCATATCCTAAAATCCTCAGGTATGCAGCCATATTTGCACTTGTCTGTCCAGTCCAGCAATAAACGACAATGGTCTTGTCGGTTGGTAAGGTTGTTAAATCTACATTATAAGCGATTGATTGTTTTGGTGTATACTGCATAGCACCGGGGACATGTCCATAATGATCGTAATCTGTTTGAGCCCAATAGTTCACAATGTAATAGTTATTAGTATTCGCAAAAACGTCGGTTTTTGAAATTTTGGCAGCATTAAATCCTTCTGCAAGTACAGCAGAAACGCGTGCTTCAAAAATTGCCTGTCCGGTAGTTTGTCCTGTTGACAAAGTAGGCATATTGCCTTTTGCAGCTTTGGCTACAGCATCATTTTCAAACTGAGTTGCGTACATATTGGAAATATTACCTGGCCAGGATCCAGCAAATTCTGAGTTCCAAGAACACATACCCCACTTCATGCTGAATGCATTGGTGTAACCATACAATCTTAAAATGGCATTCACCCAACCGGCAGTCTGGCCCGAATAGCATATAATCACTATTTTGTCATCCATGGCCAATCCTTCTGATTGAATATGGTCAAGCACAGAACCAGAAGCAACATTTACGGCTCCCTCAATATGTCCCGCTGCAAAATCAACATCAGATCTGATATCAATTAGATAAATTTCAGCGCCAGTTATAATATCCGTATGAACAGCTTCTGCTAGAATAATCGAAGGCATATCCGTATTTACATAGTCTTTTCCATAAGGAGAACTACTTGATTCAAGATATTCAACCAGCACCTGCGATTCATTAATCGCTGGTTCATCATCATCTTTGTTACAAGCAGTAAATACTAGCGAACTGATCAGTAAGCTATAAAGTAATAATTTTAATGTTTTCATTTTTTTGATTGTTTTTATTAAAAATTAATTATTAAAGATTCATTATTATTCTGAAAACCATGATTCAGGCAATTTGCCATCAACAATGATTGAATTTGATGCACTTTTTTCCCAGTCAAGCAAGTCTTCATCAAACAAGTAAAGCTCTTTATTGACCAGAGTTCCTCCTTCATTTCGAATGTGACAATTAGATGAACATGATCTTCCTACCTGAACTTCGGTTCTTTGGGTCCATCTTAGTAAGTTATGTGGCGTTGTGTAGTTATAAGTAGGTAGCACCTCAAAATTTGCATAGCTTTCAACACCATACTCTTTCCAGTTATCCGGTGCAGCCAGAGTGCGTCTTACCAATGCAACATCATAATCGGGACGTAGTTCAGGTAATGGGTTCATAGCAATTTTATATCCAAGATATGAAGGGATCCTGGCACCTTCGCCATGAATGTGGCAGCTTCCACAATTGTTATAATCCTGTGAGTGACAAACCTGGCAGTTAAAGTCATCGTAATGCATCGAGTGATAGCTATTGGCACTCTCAATACCTGGGTGGCAGTTTTCACATTCGGGTAATTTTGAATAAGCATAACGTTGCTCAACGGGTTCCCCGTCACCATGAAGTTCAGCACCTGAGTGACAGTTGCCGCATTTAAATTGCATACTTGTTAAATGTACATCTGGCACCGTGCCGGGAGCAACACCAAGGTAGGCATGGCCTCCACGAGAAGTATGGCATGTAACACAAACGCTTACCATATCAGGTGTTTTGTTGAACATATGACCATTGGACAGACCGCCACCACCGATTGGTGGTCTTACAATATGACAATTTCCACAGGTGCCATGACAGGTAGCACAATTGGCATTGTATCCTTCAATCTGATGCTGCGGTAACTGATCAAAATCATCAGCTCCACCAAAACCACTTCGCATGGCCACTTTTCTCATCTGTCCTGTTCCGTTATGGATACTTGTTTTAAAGTTATTTACAATTTGCTGGTGGCATGATCCACATTTTTCATCTGCTTCAGCAGATGGATGCCTCAGGAAATCTCCTGAATGTGCCAGGTTTTTATCGTCGGTATCATCAACTCCATTATGGCAACTTGTGCATCCTATACTGTAATGGCCTGAACTTTTATATTCTTCATATCCATCACCACCCATATAAACCCTGTCATAAGGCTCGTAATGCGGGGCATCACCACCACATCCACCGGCCGGTGCCGCTGTGTCGGGTGTGTAAACAGCCTGAAGATGCGCATAATTTGTATGACACCCTTCGCAAGAGGCAACTGCGTTTTCATTGGGGTTAATAGGACCTTTCTTACCGCAACCAGAGTTCATGGTAGCTAATGACAAGACCAGTATAAGGATTCCGAAAACTGAAAATATTTTATGTTGTAACATATTGGATTGGGTTTTAATCGTTAATTACTATTCATAATTTATGGCTCTACAAAGATTGCTGTTTTAAG
>PKSW01000347.1 GCA_002869465.1 Marinilabiliales bacterium | reverse complement strand
TACCAGAACTTAGCATTAAAAAGATAAGGCTTAAGATTGATAATATTTTTTTCTTTTCAGGCATCATTTGATGATCATGTGCAAAAATAGCAAATTCTGCTCTTACATCTCGTTAAGGTCTGTTAAATAAAACAGAATATTTGATCCAGAAGTATCCATTTTCAATACATCAAATATGACTAAATCCGTGAGTAAATGTTCAGTATTAAATTTCGATAAATGAAAGGCAGACATGATATCATCTACCTTAACTGGTTCATTTTGTTCAATATAAAGTAGAATATTCCTCAGTTCTTCTGTGTAAATAAGTTGAATGTCGTTTTGATTCCTCTCTTTATCCCATAATTTGATCAGTATACTGTCAGCTAACAGGTTCTGATCTTCAAATCGGATGTAGGCTTTGTACTTTCCGCTATGGTCCGGCGCTTTATGAGGGTATTCCATGCTGAACGGAATATCAACTTCAAGAACTTTCTTACCCTTAAAACTCCATTCTTTGCTGGTAAAATTTACTTTCGGCCGGCAGTAATTATTGGCAGCATTTTCAATCATATGAAATTCCTCGGCGGATTGAATTCCTTTTATTACCCCTTCATCATTTACGCCGATTAAAAGTTTCCCGCCATCGGTATTTGCAAAAGCCACAAGAGATCGAGCTATTTTAGGAACATCTGAAATTTCAAATTTAAAATCGAGATGCAATCCTTCCCCTTGGGATATGAGTTCTTTTATGTAATGTTGTTTTTTCAAAGCGGTTGTGAAATTCAGTGCAATTATATAATGAATTATGTAATATATGAACAGTTTGTCTCATTTTTCAACTAGCTAAAAGCTTTTTCCTTTCTTATTATGTAATATTATTTAACAATTGATAATAATTTGTATTGTTTGGATCTTCGTTTTTTCTGTTAAAAGGACGAATCTTATTTATATTTTTTCCAGATGGTTGTTGTTGCACATGAATCCAGTAGTTTAGGTAAATCATTTTTTCCTATTTTTACATTCCTTCGTACTACGTGTTATTTATTAAATCTTTTTAAGCAACGAGAATAAAATTTAAAGAGGATAGCGAATTGTAATGTCCTGAAGGAGAAATTGTCACTAGTTAAATTGTAAACCTGGCATGCAATTAATTCAACATATTATTGAGTTAACACCATTTTATATTTCTGCTTTATGGGGCGTGGTCTTTTTGTTAAATTCCCTAAAAGCCAACCGAGCCCGTTTCGGACTTGGAATTTTTATGATCACTACATCAGTAGTTTATCTGAGTCATGCTATTTATTTTGAGGGTGAGTTCGAATTATACCGAAAAATTGATCCGTTGTATGCTTTAGCCGGCTTATCGGTGTGGCCTATGTATTATCTGTATATCCGATTGCTTACTCGTGATGTAAATTTTAAGAGCAACTATTTATGGCATTTGTTGCCAGCTATAACTATAGCCATTTTATTAGAGGTGTCATTTCAATTTGCTTCTGCTATTGAAAAGGAAGCTTATATAAGTTCTGTTTTGATTCATAATAAATGGCCGGGTACAAATGCTTCCGCCATGCTTAAAACAATGGCTACAATATTTTTCACCGGACGTATTATTTTCGGAATTCAGGTTTTTGCCTATTTGATATTAGGGTACCAACTTGTTAGAAAATACAATAAAAGAATCGCGAATTTTTATTCTAATCTTGAAGGAAAACAGTTGGTTTGGGTTGAATTGTTAACGATTTCGCTCCTCATTACCGCCGTATTCAGTTCTGTAGCAAATTTTTTGGGAAGAAGCTATTTTTTAGAAAACAACCTGTTGTTTATACCTTCCTTGATATTCAGTATTCTGATATTTATTATTGGTTTGCAGGGAAATAAGCAGGACCATAATATTACTGATGTTGTTTATGACGAGGATGAAGGAGAGAAACTTAATAATCAACGGATTGATAAGACAGATCTGAAAGAAAAGCTCATTATGCTTATGGAGAAAGAGCAGTCATTTCTTGATCCCAACTTCCGAATAACAACCTTATGTTCCAAGCTTTATACAAACAGGACGTATTTATCGAACCTGATCAATGATGAGTTTGAGATGAGTTTTAGTGATTTTATCAACCAGTACCGGATAAAATTTGCTAAAGAGTTGATGGTAGTAAAAATGAATTCCAATTACTCATTAAACCATTTTTCTGAGGAAGCCGGATTTGGTTCCGTCAGCTCATTTAACCGGGCATTCAAACAGTTTGAAGGCTTAACAGCAGGTGAATACCGGAAAAACTTAAAAAAGAATAAGTGATGTTTGTATTTAAATAAACTCAATGTTTTCCTGCCCCATTGTTTTTTCGCAATAATTGCATAATAGTTTCATCTTCCCATTATGGTCTTCAATCACATCAAAGGCTGTTGGCACTCTTTGATGGTTGGTAACACATTTTGGATTGAAGCATTTTACAATATTGGTTATATGTTCGGGTAGGTGCACATTTTCCTTTTTTGTAACTACATAATCTTCAATTTCAATGATGGTAGCCGTAGGCGCAACAATGGCAATTTTGCTAATTTCTTTTTCTTCAAAACACTTACCGCTGATTTTTATAATTCCTTTTTTGCCGTATTTCTGGCTATCGAGGTTGGTACCGAAATACACCTGGTTAGTTGAATTCTGTAGCCCTAGAATTTTAAATACCTGGAATACTGTATTTGCTGGAATGTGATCAATTACAGTTCCACT
>PKSW01000424.1 GCA_002869465.1 Marinilabiliales bacterium | reverse complement strand
ACTAACCGTATATGTGCCAGCCTGGTAATATGAATACGTTGGGTTTTGCAGACTAGAATATCCACCATTTCCAAAATTCCATTCCCATGAATCTACATCATTACTTGATAAATCAGTAAAATTAACTGTGAGTGGCGATGTTCCAATTGTTACATCCGCTTCAAAATCAGCAGATACATTACTGACTACTGTGACATAATCTGCTCTTATTTTTGTATCTGTTTCTACACCATCTGATACTGTTAAGGATACATCATAAACACCGGGTGTTTCATAAACAACAGGTGGAGGAACCTGGCCACTGTATGTAGCAGGCATACCACCTTCAAATACCCATTCCCACGATGTATTGGTTCCGCTGGATTGATCAACAAAAACAGTTGAATTTCCTGAACAAACATCGGTATCTTCAGTCATGAATTGTGCATACACACCATCAGGGATTACAGCAACCTCAGTAATATACGGTCTGTAATTGAATGCCGTAACAACGATATCAATAGTGCCTTCTGTTTCAAAGGGATCAAAATTAATTGTTGCAGATCCACCATCAACGATGGCACTTCCTATGAGCACGCCATCCATACTCAGGGCAGCAATTGCATCATCAACATCACAATTGACTGTAAAAGATGTCATTCCAAACATGATAACATCCTCATGGGTTACTGTCAAATCCATCGGAACAGCTGTTCTGACAACCACTGAAGGATCTCCAAAGATCGTCCATGTATCTGTCATTTCATCTCCACCACTACCATAAGCATCATTCATTCCCATGCAACCATTCATGGTAATGCCACCAAAAGTACGTTTGATATTATTTTCATCTGCTTCTGTTAAGATATCATTCATCTCATCTTGCCCTCGCATGGGGGGATTCCAACTTTGATTGATGGTTGACATGATGGTTGCAATAGCTCCGGCAGGTTCGCCATTGTCTTCGGCTCTCAGCCATGCTTCGGCAAAACAGGTCTGATTCACAAAATTACCATTCACACAAGCAACTGAAAAGATAAAAGGAAGCTTACCCGCATTTGTTAGCTGATTTACTTGTGTATTTGAAAAACTAGACGAACCCCAGGATGTTGTGCTTCCATGTCCCGTATAATTAATGATGGTTACGCCGTCATCTATAGCGGCACCAACCATGGTTGGTGTCGGGTTTCCATCGGCATCATTGCCCCCCTGATTACCATCAAAAAATTCATACACATAATCGTAAGTAAATGGAATCAACTTGTTGTCAGAAATATTTCTTAAATGTTCATAATCCATTTCACCATCATCTCCTGGTCCCTGATTTGACCCTACACTCATGCATTTGGTATACCAGTCGGTTTCGTCTTCAATGGGGTACTTTTCATAATCAATGGTTCGTTGCACCTGGGTAATAACCTGTGCTTCAGTTTGTGCTGAAAAACGGCCCACAAACAAATCAGGATAATGATCATTACCCACAACGTAAGAATAATTTACATCCGAATCGCCGCTAGAATAACTGCTTGGTACCTGTTGGGCATCTCCAACCAGCAATACAAAAGTTAATCCATTAGCATTGTAATAGTCAGCGATATATTGTTTAATAGCTGCTGCATTTCCAATAGTCGCTACATCAACTATTTCAACGGGCATCCCTGTCATCGTTTTCCATTCAATGAATGGCTCCATCTCATCCATAAAATCAGCGTAACATATAATCAACATGTTCCCATATTCACCTACCGGAGTGTATCTGCTTGCCGAATTGAAATTCAAAAAATGACGGTTATAAATTTTAATGAATTCATTGTCCATTTTCGAATCTATATCCGGGTTATCAATAATATTTACAGAAGAGATACCATCTTCAACAACTTCAATAGTTATGCTGGTATATACCCTCAATATTTTAGTTACCGGATTATACTGAAAAGGCTGAAAATGTATTGCTTGTCCTCTTAAATCTCGTATTATGTAAGGATCATTGATTTTTGCCAGGTCACCCGGATAGAATTCATCTGTTTCATATTGACTGCCAAACTGAAAAGGAACACTTGAGGGATCCATATCACGTGTCAAATTTCCTTTTGAAGGTGCAATTAAAACATCATTAAAATCAACATATTGAGATGAGATAATATTTACCTTCATATGCGACATGTCAGGAACAATAACAGAGCCTGCAAAAATAGGCAAGTCGGGAGCTCCAAGTGAAATGGAAGGCGCACCATTTTCAACAGAAATTAACCATGCATTACCTTCTTCAGTTTCAACAATATCTTTCCAAAAGCCACTTAAATTATATTGAATCGTTGACTGTGTAATTTGAGAACTTAGCAATGTAATTTCTGCAGGTGCAGGTTGACTGGAATTTATATTTGTCCAATCTTTTGACTGTGCATTTACAAATGCAATTATTAAAATCGTAATAAATAAAAGTTTTTTCATCCTGTTATAGTTTTCTCATTTATTTGGAATTCGTATTTTACAGCAAGGCTTAATTTAAGTTTGAACATTGCGACTCTTCCACTTATCTCTTTATTATTTTTTGGAAGGTATTGGTTTTATCGTTTTCAATATAAACAATATAAACGCCCGCATTCAAGTAACTTAAATCTATGGATGTGTTATTTCCAACCAGGTTTATCACTTTAAGCACCCTGCCTTCAAGTGTCAGAATTTTAACTTCAAGATTCTCGTTTTCTGCGCTTATATTTAATATTCCGCTAAACGGATT
>PKSW01000400.1 GCA_002869465.1 Marinilabiliales bacterium | reverse complement strand
TAGTAGTATCCGGCGGTATTGCTCCATCTTCTTTCTTTGCTATATCCATTCACGTAACCCATATGGGCTCCACCTCCAAAATATATCATCCAGTGGGTGGTATTTGTTATTATTAAAGGGTGATATGATTCAACCAGACCATAAATTTGCATACCACCATCACGAAATCCCAATATACCTTCGATCGCTGTTCGGTCATTCTTAATGATTTTTCCTGTAATGCCTGAGGTAACGCCTAATCGCAAACCTACCTGTTTCTCATATACCTGTGAATAGGATGAAGAAATGGACGTGAGCGTTACTAAAATTAATATGAATCTTTTCATAGGAGTTGGTAATATTTTTATTGCTTAATCAATTGGCCTGACCCTGTAATTGAAACATTGATAGACGGATCACCGATGTAGTATATTGAACCACTACCTGATATGGTTACATCCAGGTAATTAACTACATTTAGAAACATATTGCCTGAACCACTAATTTTTGCCGTACATTCATTTTGAGTAAAGCTATAAGAATTGATCTGCCCTGAACCACTAATCGTGCATGAACCTGATAAGGATTCTCCGGTTAAATTAATGTCACCTGAGCCGCTAATTTTAATATCGCTTGTATTCGTATAAGATTCAAGGTTGATATTAACTGAACCACTAATTTTTGCAACAAGGGAGTTTGTAACTGCATATCCATCCATTTGCCCTGATCCACTTAAAATAACCTGGAGATAATCTGCGTCGACACTATCAATTTTAACATAACCGGAACCACTTAATTCAATGCCCTGAATTGTAGGGGTTGTAACGTAAACATTAATGGGATAGTTTTCTCTAAAGTTTTCGCGTGTGTCAATCTCAAGTGTATTTCCATTTATTATTGTGCGAACATAAGGTATCAGGTTTGATTCTGCCTCAACTGTAGCTGTAAAAACGGAATCCTGTTTTACAAATACATTAAATGTACCCGAATTGTCAACCTGGTTGAACGATACGAGTTGCCGTTTTTCTGTTGTTACCTGGCCATTTCCATTGATGTATGGGTATTTTTTGCAACCGGTTGTTGCCAGCATAGTTGCTACTAATAAGCCGATTATTATAATGTAATTTGATTTCATTTTTTAATTTTTAAAGTTCTCAATTTCTATAGACATTTAAATTATTAAAGCGTTGCAAAATTTTAAAAATATTTTCTCATTATTTTAATTTTAATGAAATGCTGCCACCCCGGGCTTTCATTTCAATAGGAACTATTTTCACAGTGTTGCTGCCAATGGTTGATTTTACTTCAATAAGATGATCTTCTCCATCTATTTCTTTGGAAGTGATATTTTTGATGTCGGCGGAATAGAGCACTTCTGTTTTATCATCTACTGTTGCTTCAATTTTATATTGCTTATTATCCGTAAAATGAAGAATGATGTCGGCATTCTCAGCATCCATATAAAAAGAGGATACTTTATCGGAGAAGCTTTTCACTTCCACATCGCCATATTTTGCATTTAGGTTGATTTTTTTGCTCAATTGATCCATTTCTACCGTTGTGAAATTGATGGTGCCATACACATACCCTGCTTCTTTCAGATAGAATTTATCTCTTCTTGAGTTTAAACTCAGGTTGTTCACCTTATCCATATCAAACCTGGTTGATTTACTTTCAATGGTTAAATTTTCAGCCTCCGCTATTTCCACTTCCCCATAATTTATGTTCAGGTTCCCTTCGTCTATTTGCCATATATTGGTATTGCCAAATTCGGTTTTAATGCTCGTATTTCCTGATAAGTTGTGCGCTTTTAAATCACCGTTGGAAAGATCTATATCAATAGCTCCGGTATGATCGGCAATATAGATATTGCCATACTTATTCATGATCTTTACTTTGGCGCTGGCAGGTAAATAAACAGTATAATCTATTTTTGTTTTGGTGCTGCTGTTAAAAATGGTGCCTGTAAGGTCAGAAACATCGCTCCAGAAACTGCTTTTTCCGGCAAATAAGGTTTGAGCAATGATATAATATTCGGTGGTTTTAAAATCGAACTCAATAAAATCATATGATTTATCAACTTTTGAATCTTTGGTGCCTTTTACCAGTAATTCAATATTAAACTGAATCGAGTCCTTTTCCCATGGAATCAGATGGATATTACCGTATTTATTGGTAATCTCAATCTCAGTTCCTGGTTCCACTTTATATGTTTTTTTAACCGTCCGGCTCTTTTCAACCGTTTGCCCATATATACTATAGCCTGAAAACAGGGTCAATAGCAGGACAAAACTATAAGTTAATACTCTTCTTTTCATCGTCTTTTGTATTTTCATTTGCTGGTTGTAATTGCAACAATATCTCTTCAAGAATTTCCAATTTTAATCGGTAATTCTGAATCATGGCTACAACTACTTCTTCATTATCAGCATTATCTTTTAGGTCTTCTTTTAATTCTCTATATACTTTATCAAGCTCTTTCAACTCAATAGTAATTTCTTTGCGCAGTGGCGCATTGTTTCCTGTCAATCGTATAAACTCTTCCTTGCGGTTTTCTATCATTGATGTATAATAGTATTCAGCTTCCATAAGTTCCTGGTAAGTACGAATATCTTCTGGGTCATTAGCCTCTACTTCAGCTATAACGGGTTCTTGATTTTTATTGATTATGTAATCAAAGAATATGTATGATGAAACAAATATCACCACAACAGCTGCGGCTCTTATAAGCATCCTTGTCCAGTTTATATCGATT
>PKSW01000071.1 GCA_002869465.1 Marinilabiliales bacterium | reverse complement strand
ACAAACAGTCAGGTTGATAAATTCACTGTTTAAACGTGCTTCAAGCGTCTTATTCATGGCATCCCCATTGGGAAAGTATTTCTTTGCCATTTTTTCTGAAATGGACACCTCGTTTCTCGACTCAGCAGTTTTTCCAATGATAAAGTCAATCCCTAAAACATTAAAAATAGAAGCGTCGGCACATGCAAACCGATCCTCTTCTATTATATCGGTTCCATTTAGTCGAATTTCAAATTCACCACTTTGATGATATCGGAAAAAGTCGTCAATTGACGGGATATCATTTTTAGCAGTTTCGCCGAGGATAAATGGCGTAGTGCTGTTGGTGCCATGTATCACCCTATAAACCTGATCTTTTTCAGGGATATATCTGTCAAAGGAGTTTTCATGCATGTATAACATTAATATCAGGATAATTGACCCCAAACCAATACCAAGCCCTAGTATGCTTACCAATGATTGTACTTGATTATTTAAGATGCTTTTTAATGCAATTTTAAAATTGATGTATAGTCTCATGAATGGTTTCTTTTTAATTTATTCATACCTCAAAGCCTCCACTGGATTTCTTCTTGCTACTTTAAATGTTTGAAAACTAACTGTTATTAGGGCTATGAGCACAGCCACAATTCCTGCCAATGCAAATATCCACCAACTTAATTCAATTTTATAAGCAAAATCCTGTAGCCATCTATTCAAAATGTACCAAGCTATGGGAACTGCAATTACAAAAGCAATGGCAACCCATTTTACAAAGTCTTTGTTGAGCATGATTAATATTTCGGATACCGCCGCACCATTGACCTTACGGATTCCTATCTCTTTTATCCTTTTTTGCAAACCATATAAACTTAGTCCAAACAGGCCTAAACATGAAATAATAATGGCAATAAGTGAACTATACCCGATTAATTTCTCTGTTGTTTCTTCTGAGGAATATAATTTATTCAAATCATCTTCCAAAAGACTTAACTCAATAAGATCATTTGAGGCAATTTGTTCAAGTTTATTTTTAATTGTTTGAGCAATTGTTGAATTAGCCGAAGGATTAATTTTAATAAACATATAAGAACCAGTTGGAGAATACCTGAATGCAAAAGGTTTAATTTCAGAATGCAACGATTCAGTATGCATATTTTTAATTACTCCAATAATCTCCCCTTTTTGCTCGTATGGTGTTCCATCGAACATTGACATTTTTGTCCCCACCGGATTTTTCAACTCCATTGCTTTTACAGCCGCTTCATTAATTACAAACCCATCGGTAGCATCTTTGGAATATTCCTTCGTAAAAAACCTTCCTTCAATTACTTCAACACCTATCGTTTCATCAAAATCATAATCCACAAAATTCATCCCCACATCAAAAACATTGTCCGATTGTTTTCCATCCCAGACAGGCATATCCGACATCTGCCAGCTGGTTAAAGGAGATTGGGAAGTGCTGATACTCGAAATTTCAGGCATCAGTAACAGTTTATTTTTTGCCATTTCATATTTACGTTTAAGTTGATCTTGCATATGTACAACAAGTACATCTTCCTTATTAAATCCAAGATCTTTTTGCTTCATAAACTGAACTTGTTGGGTAATTACTATTATTCCCGCTATCAGGACGATTGCTAATGCAAACTGAAAAATAACCAATCCACTTCTAAGGCTAAGTTTCTGTGCATTCGGAGAAGAATTGTTCTTATTTGAAGAACCAAAGGGGTTAATGGTTTTTTTAATAAGATCAATTGGTCTGAGTGATGAAAGAAAGGATGCTGGATAGAATCCAGAGATTAATCCTGTAAGTGCTGCAAATCCCAATAGGGTAAGGATTGTTGAAAGATTGTAACTAAGATCAAGATTTACATGAAGCAGGTTGTTGACAGAAGGCAATAACAATTCAACAAAAAAGAGCGCAAGACCCATAGCCATCAATGCCAGAATTTGAGCTTCAATAAGAAACTGAGTAATGAGTTGTTTCTTACTGGAACCTAAAATTTTTCTTAAACCAATCTCTTTGATTCTTCTATCGGAAGTTGCCATAGTCAGGTTAACAATGTTGAATGTCGCAATAATTAAAATAAGGAATGCAACAATTGAAAGAATGTATACGTATTGTATGCGGCCGCCACCATTTAGATTGTGTAAATGACAAGATGTCAATGGTGTAAGGTACAATCGATTATTCCATTCAGGCTTATTTTGGTTGATAACGTTGGCTATTTTTAAATTGACATCTGCATAGTCAACACCTTTGTTGAGTTGCACATATACTTCCAATACTTTATTATCCCAACTATTTAATTGTTTCGAAATCAATTTATAAGGGAGTAGAAATTCAAATTGCATATCCGAATTTGTGGGTATATCTTCTAATACTGCTGTTACGATATACTCCTCCTCTCCATCCACTTTTACTGTATTACCCACAGGGTTTTTCTGCCCAAAAAGTTTTTCAGCCAATGATTGGGTTAAGACAATTGAATTGGGGTGTATAAAAGCATCAGAAAGGGATCCGAGTGCGAAAGGAAAATTAAACATCGAAAAAAAAGAGGGATTCACAAAGCTACCATCAACCAAAAAAATATTTTCACCTTGAATAATTTTTTTGTTTCCCCATTTCAAAAAGACAGTGGTACTTTTAATATCCGGGTATTCTTCTTTCAAATGCCGGGCAACCGGAGCTGCTAATACATAACAATGAAAATCTTGGGTATCATAAATAAAGGCCGCCTTGTATAAGTCTTT
>PKSW01000323.1 GCA_002869465.1 Marinilabiliales bacterium | reverse complement strand
ATGTTGGAACATTTCAAGGATTTCAGCGATATCCCCGAATTGAAATTTTCATTCTTAGGAGGTACTCTGGAAATGTATAACGGTGTAAACTGGTTTAAATTTGAGGAAGATCTAGCTGGCACAACTTCTTATAGCGGACAAGGCATACCCAGGTATTTTACCAATATGTTACAGGATGAAAAAGGAAATATTTGGATAGGTTCACTCAAAGGTGTTTATAAGTTTGATGGTATTAAATGGGTTCATTATGATGAAAAAGACCTGGTATCAGAAAAGGTATTAAAATTACTCATCGACAAAAAAGGAACGGTATGGGCTGCAACAGAATATGGAATAAGTTATCAACTTGGTGATGAATGGATTGATCTAAATAAAAAGCGCGGATTGGCAGGTACAACAGTATATAATCTCGAGTTGGATCCGAAAGGAAGAATCTGGGCTTTTACCAGGAATAACCTTCGATTTTCAGGTATTAGCATGATTGAAGAGGGAAAGTGTATCCCTTACGATAAACATCAAACAGGCCTGAAAGGAACAATTGAGCAACTTATATGGAACAACGGAGAAATAATCGCATTTTCAGACGATGGTGTTTCATTGTTCGATCAGCAAGGCTTGTGGAAACAGTTTGATAAGAAAGAAGGTTTGAACGAATCTGTATTTTCAAAAATTGTTCAGGATGATGTTGGTGAAATTTGGCTGGCAAGCCATAAAACACTATACAAATACAATGATGGGAACTGGATGCCATTAAAAGAACCTGAGGATTGGGTGGTGCTGTGCATGATGGTTGATAAAACCGGAGCAGTTTGGATCGGGACTGATAAGAAGGGATTGTTTAAATATCAGGAAGGAAACTGGTCCAGTTATTCGATCGAAAATGGGTTGATCGATAATGAAATTGAAGAAATCTTTGAAGATAAAAAGGGAAATATCTGGGCCATCACCAAAAAAGGGATCAGCATTGTATCGGGCAAATAAAATGCTACAATTTGCGTTAATTAACAAATCTGGTTTTATAAATTGAATTCATTGAATCTTATTTTGTATCCAAAGGTTTCTTTATTTTTGCAGTTGGAATGTTACAGATGAAATTACAAATTAAAAACGCCATGTTATTAGTGCTCACGCTAATAATAGCCATGTCATGCACTGTTGAAGAACGAATGGCAGCTAATTTTGTATTGGACAATAACACAAGAAGTATCCTTGTTTTTCCCGCTGAATTTGTTTTTAAAGTCAATCAAAAAAAAGAAATCCTCGATTCATTGAACATCACAGATGAATCAAAATTTGATTCCGTTCTTTACGTGCATTCAGATTATCTGCAGCACCTCAACGATTCTCTCTTCCTGGCAAACTATACGCTGGGTTACCAAAAAGAACTGACGGCGCTGGGGTTTAAAGTGTTTGGTCAGAATGAAACCCATGCCTTCCTTGAGGTGGATACGAATGCTTATGTGGCGAACATAGCTCAGATTGAAGTGGAAGAGACCCTCTACGATTACCGGGCTGGTCAGAATATTTATGGCCACTACTATTATTACGATTTTCTGTTAAACGCTATTGTAGTCAACTCGTGGATTGAATTGAAAGAGGTGAATGACAATGGTAGCGAGGAGCAATTATATTTTGCTACCGATATGATTACAGATGATTTTGAAGGCGATTTTCATGCCGATGTTTTTGCAGGGCAGATGCGCTTCGTATATAATATTGATACATTGCAAACAGAAAGCCTATACGATTTTGCCTTTTTGCTGGGTCGTAAATATGCCAGCTATACTATGGATATGCTGCTTAACAGATATCTTGATAAAAATGTACCGGATGGAAAACGCTCGGAAACTTACTGGCGTTATGACCCTTATAAAAAAGATCTTTACCCTGAAGAAGAGAATAAATTCATCCCGATGGATGAATGAATGCAGGTCATTTAAGGAAGATATTCCTGATCGATATTGCGCAACGAATTAAAAAGGTTTCCCCTGGCATTTGGATGAATCGTTTCCAATTGTTTAATAAAATCCCTAGCTATTTTACGGTAAGTTTTATCTTCAAACGGACATTCAGCTTTTAACGGAGGATAATTCCTGATCCGGGCAAACTCACTCGTATCTTTATTGGTCAGTAAAATGAGTGGGCGTATGGCCTGGATGGCACCATCAAACATATCCAGTTTTCCGGGTAATGACGAAATATTGCCATGATAGACCATATTAATCATCAGGGTTTCAACCGCATCATCCATATGGTGCCCAAAAGCCAATTTTTGGAAACCATGTTCAACGGCAAATGAAAATAAAGCTTTCCGTCGATGCCACGAGCAAACGAAACAGGGGGTTTTTTTACCTCGGTTTTCTATGTCTGCCTTAATATCCTTAAAATGAATTTTAACATCTAAATGATCTGCCAGACGCTGCAGTTTTTCCTTGTCAACCTGATAAGTAACATCTTCAACGTTGATGTGCAGGGCTTCCAGTTCAAATTGTAAAAAGTCGTAATTTCTTAGCGCCGACAAGGCTTCCATTAAAACCAGTGAATCTTTCCCACCACTGACGGCTAACAACACACGATCATTAGTGTCAATCATATGGTAATTACCAATGGCCTTTGCCACGTGGTTTTTTACATATTCAATATGACGTTTCTTGTAACTGGAAAGTTGGGTTTTGGTATTCATGTTTAAGCCACCTTGTGCTCAACAATATCTTCTTCAATCCTCAGGTTATCTATAATGAATCCTTGTCTTTCAGGTGTATTTTTGCCCATATAAAATGAGAGTGTATCACCCACTGACGATTCCCGTCGCAATATGACCGGATCAAGGCGGATGGTGGTACCGATAAAATGTTTGAACTCCTCGGGTGAAATTTCACCAAGTCCTTTAAACCTCGTTATTTCCGGATTAACACCCAATTTATTGATGGCTTTAACTCTTTCAGTTTCATTATAGCAATAAATCGTTTCTTTTTTATTACGTACCCTGAACAAGGGTGTTTGTAAAATATACAAATGACCTGCTTTTACAAGATCAGGATAGAATTGTAAAAAGAAAGTAAGTAACAACAAACGAATATGCATCCCATCCACATCGGCATCTGTGGCAATCACAATATTGTTATACCGCAGGTCTTCAATGCTTTCATCAATGTTTAAAGCGGCTTGCAACAAGTTGAATTCTTCATTTTGATAAACAATTTTCTTACTTAATCCATAGCAATTCAAGGGCTTTCCTTTCAAACTGAATACAGCCTGAGTTTGCACATTCCGTGATTTGGTAATGGAACCGCTCGCCGAATCGCCCTCGGTAATGAAAAGGGTGGTATCCAGCCGGTTTTCGTGATTCGTGTTCAGGTGTATCCTGCAATCACGTAACTTTTTATTGTGCAGGCTTGCTTTTTTAACACTTTCGCGGGCCAGTTTTTTAATTCCAGCCATATCTTTTCTCTCCTTCTCCGATTGAAGAATCTTTTTATACAAAGCTTCAGCTGTCTCTGAGTGGATATGCAGATAGTTATCCAGGTTACGCTTGATAATATCGTGGATGTAATTACGGATGGTTTGTCCACCCGGTTCAATGTGTTGCGAGCCCAATTTGGTTTTTGTTTGCGATTCAAAAACAGGTTCCTGAACTTTAATACTGATGGCTGCAATAATGGAGGTGCGGATATCGCTGGTTTCAAAATCTTTATTGAAAAACTCACGGATCGTTTTTACAATGGCTTCCCTGAAAGCATTCTGGTGTGTGCCCCCCTGCGTGGTATGCTGGCCATTTACAAAAGAGAAATATTCTTCACTATAAGCCCTGGAACTATGACTGAAAGCACATTCAAAATCATCTTCTTTTATGTGGATGATGGGGTAGATAACAGGGCCATTGCCATTGATGTTGTGTTCGAGCAAGTCGAGCAGACCATTTTTTGCCTGCATTTTTTGCCCGTTAAAAATGATGGTCAATCCATTATTGAGAAATACATTATTCCAGAGCATTTCTTCAATATACGCGAACAAATAATGAAAATTCCCAAATAGCTCACTATCAGGAATAAAAGTGATGATGGTTCCTTGTTTCTCATCACTGGCTTCAATAGGGAAATCGTTTATAACAGCACCCCGCTCGTATTCAAGAACCTTGGTTTTGCCCTCACGAACTGACTGCACCCTGAAGAAAGATGATAAAGCGTTCACTGCTTTTGAGCCCACCCCATTAAGCCCGACGGCTTTCTTGAAAACTTTCGAATCGTATTTAGCGCCAGTATTGATTTTGCTTACACACTCATCTACTTTCCCTAAAGGCATACCTCGGCCATAATCCCGGATGGTCACTTCCTTATCGCTGATGGTGACCTCAATAGTTTTTCCATGCCCCATAACATACTCGTCAATAGAGTTGTCGATGATCTCTTTGATCAGCACATAAATGCCATCATCATGGGAACTTCCATCACCCAATTTTCCTATATACATGCCGGGCCTGAGCCGGATATGTTCTTTCCAATCTAATGATCTTATGCTGTCTTCTGTATATTCTGCCGACATTTCACCCAATTTTGCCACAAAAGTAGAAACTTAAGAAACAGTAATACCTGCAACGGTAAATAGTTTTTAAACAAAGGGTGTTGAAATCTTTGTTAAATAAAGGGTTTCAGCGAATTGATTGAGCAATTGCTGACATCTCGAATGTATGTGAGAGATTACGCATGAACATAGCAGCTACCTTCAAGATTTCTCCTCACTTCTTCGTCGTTCGTTCGAAATAACAATCTATTAATCCGCTTTTTCTTTTCGGGTGGTTATACCCAAAATAGGATACAGTCCACAAAAACTGGTAAACACCGTAAACAAAGGTATGAGCGCTAATAAACCCCACCAGGTCTGGTAGTAAAATCCTATGGCCGCAATGATGATGGCGATAATAATTCGAATTATTTTATCAATTTTTCCAATGTTCTTTTTCATCTTTTTAAATTTTACGTGCTAAAAGTATTAAAAATAACAAATCAAAATAACGTATTTTTGAGAATCATTGTGCAGACATAAAACCTTATGCCAGGTATTACACTCATTTACCAGCAAGACCAGATTGACACTTCTTTTTTAAAAAGGACAGAAGCTGCAATTGAAAAACTGCCGGAAGTGATCATATTATTGAGGGAAAAACAGTTTCTTATTTTAAAAAAGGGCAAGGAAAATTATCCGGTTTGCCTAATTGAGCAGCCGGATTATATGTTGCTGGTTGAAGGAAAAATTTACGGATTGGATATTTTAAAAGATGAGGTTTTTCGGACGTACATCGAAGGATTGTTCCATCCCAATAAAAAAGATACCAGCTTAACATACCTAAGAAAACTGGATGGTGAATTCATCATTTACCTGTTTAATAAAATAACTGGTAAAATGATCGTTGTGAATGATCTAATGGGGCGATTGCCTGTATATTATTCGAATTCTGATCCGTTCATCATCAGCAGAGATATTGGGCTCGTGCAAAGTTTAACCGGGAAATTGGCATTCGATGAACAAAGTATTTATGAGTACATGAGGTTAGGATTTCCTTTAGGTAATAAAACGCTTTTTAAAAACCTGTTGAGACTTGCGCCTTCTTCCATTGTTGAATTAGATATAGTATTCAGTTTGCAAAGTCGGCGCATTTCACTGGAGGATTGGCAGGAAGCGGGGAGGGGAGTTAAAATTCATGAAGAGGTTTTATATGAAGTATTTAAACAGGCAGTTAAGGATCGGTTAGATGCATTTGAAAAACCCATGCTCTCAATAAGTGGGGGTCTCGATTCCAGGATCATCATGGGTGAAATTGAAAAACAAAAGCACAAAGCAGCTTATGAAAGTTTTCTCTATAAAAATACCATCATTGAAGCAGATGTAAAAGTTGTTAAACAGCTTTGTGAGATTTATAAAACGCAATTTGGATTAACTGGATTGGAAGAATGGTCGCCCGAATATTTCAACGAATTGGCTGATGTTAAGTACGGCATGAACTATCTGGGAATGGCTTTTATAATCCCATTCTTAAAAAACATGGCTCAAAAATATGGTGTCATGCTTACCGGTGATGGAGGCGATAAAACACTGGCCTGTTTGTTTCCGGAGAAGCAATTATTTGATGGTGGTATAGATTCGCAGATTTTAAAAAGCAATGAAGTTACTACAGTCAGAGTTTGTAATCAAATATTCAATTTAAATGTTGCTGATAAAGAACGGAAAATGAGAGCTCATTTAAATGGATATGGCTATGCGAATATGGAATTCAACTACAAACATTTCCTGATCTTCGAACGTGCCAAAAACTGGCTTTTTGAGGGTGAAGACAGGAACAGGCAATATATCTGGAGTACATCACCATTCTATCATCCTGGTTTTTTTAAAATGGTGCATTCGATGGATGAACATGAAAAGAAAAATTTCAAATTATACAGGTCATTTACACAATTGGTCAATCCCGAATTAAACAATATAACAAATGCCAACTGGGGTTTTCCAATCAATCATAACCGTCAACTCAAAAGGCTCTTGTTCAAACAAAAAGTCAGGCAACAAATTAAATCATTGATGCCGGAAAGTAGGAAGAAATATCATGCTCCCAATGAAATGGTGCTTGCAATCAAAGCGCAATTAAAGGGGGGACTTGAAGATTCTTTGCGATTGAATAAAAGTTTAAATCTCAACGAATTGTCGCAGGGATCGCTGTTTCATATCCTGACTTTACTCAAAGTGGCTACAAACATGAATGATAAATAGTGACCTCCCGTTATACCTTTTTCTTAATTGCATCTTTGGTCAGTGTCACAAAATCTGATACGTCTTTCTTAACCGGAATCCAATCTGTAAATCGCGTTTGCGTTTCTTTTTTAAATACGAAATACTGGTAAACTACCGACGAAATATAACTAACAGATGCAGTAATAGCAGCGCCAATATATCCCAGAAGGGGTATCAAAGTAAAAGCTAAAACAATAGTGAAAACAAGGCCAACAAGGTTGGACCACATATTTACTTTGGGGTTGCCCAGACCGGAGAAATAATGACTGAAAATATTATTTGCAGCAAGGGCAACAACGCCCGGGCTTAATGCAATAATGATTGGCTTCACCTCTGTAAAATCCTTGCTGAACACCCAGGTATAAATGGATTCAGGTATGACCAATAGAATCAATATGGCCATCAATGTTAAAATCAGGGTGAATTTCATCAGTTTTATGGTCAGGGTTTTAGCATATTCCCTATTATCAGAATTAGAAATGGAAGAGAATTGTACCAGTGAAATACTTTGGCCTATGATTCGTAATCCTTCTGTCAACTGCACCCCTGCGTTGTATATTCCTAATGCCGAAAGACCTGTAAAATAGCGTAATACATAAAAACTGATCCGTTTGTTGCCAATATTTAGAATGTTAGCAAGAAACGAAATGTACCCAAAATGAATCACTTGCCTTAGAATCCCTTTCCAGCCTTTTAAAATAAGAGGGCCGGCTTTGCTTAAAACAGTGAAAAATGCGATTATGGAACCTGCACCGTAAGCTATATACAAAGCATGAACAAAAGAAAGCGGTGTTTGATCTCCCAATATAATTAGATTGATTACAAATACCCCGAGAAAGCTGAGGATCTGTATCGTAAAAATAATATTATATGCTTTTATTCTTTCCCTGCCGATCAGCAGGTTGTAATGTGTGATCATGAGTGCGTTTAATAGAGCTAGGGTAAGGATATGCAAATCAAAGCCGGCCGGAACAATAGTCGTGTACAACACCGGGAAAATAACTTGTGTAAATATAGAAAAACCGAAGAAAACAGCAATGACAAGACCAATCCATAAATAAGCGGGAAAAAGCAATTGGCCGATATTTGCTCTCGAACTAAAATAGATCAAGGCACTTCCGGCTACCAGATCGATCAGCATTTGGATTATAGTAATATCAACCATGATCAGAGCAATTACACCAAATCCTTCACTGCCAATTTTATTGGTAATCAACAAAAGTATCGCCAGGTTGATAAACGCATTTAAAAGCCTGGTTCCGGTAGTGCCGACAATTTTTTTTAACATGGTTGAATCTTAAACGCAAAAATAAGAATTATCATACGCCGTTTGTTTTAATAATTCAAGGCGGTATATTTGCCGTTCAATTGTTTTATCTTTGAAACGCTTTGCTATTCCGGATGAAATTATCTGTAATTATAGTCAATTATAATGTCGAGTATTTCCTCGAACAATGCTTGCATGCAGTAAGGCGAGCGATGAAAAACGTGGATGGCGAAGTGATCGTTGTGGATAACAATTCCATCGATGGGTCGAATGCCATGGTGAAAAAGAAGTTTCCGGAGGTGAGGCTTTATGAGAACAAGCAGAATCTTGGTTTTTCTAAAGCCAATAACCAGGGAATTAAGAAATCATCAGGAGAGTATGTGCTGCTGCTTAATCCTGATACGGTGGTGGAAGATGATACTTTTTCAAAGGTGGTTGAGTTTATGGATACGCACCAGGAAGCTGGGGCATTGGGCGTTAAAATGGTCGATGGAGCGGGTAAATTTTTGCCTGAGTCAAAAAGAGGATTACCTACCCCTGAAGCTGCATTTTACAAAATGTTTGGTATATCCAGCCTGTTTCCCCGTTCAAAAAGATTTTCAAAATATCACCTCGGCTATTTAGATGAGAACGAGATTCATGAAGTTGAAATTCTGTCCGGAGCCTTTATGTTGCTTCGCAAAAAAGTACTGGATGAGATCGGTTTGCTGGATGAAACATTTTTTATGTACGGCGAAGATATTGACCTCTCGTACAGGGTGATTAAAGCCGGATATAAAAATTACTATTTCCCAAAAACCAGGATCATTCATTATAAAGGGGAAAGCACTAAAAAAAGTAGTGTGAATTACGTGCTGGTGTTTTATAATGCCATGGTCATCTTTGCAAAAAAGCATTTCACCTATAAAAGCGCACGGTTGTTTACCCACTTGATCAATATAGCCATTTATTTCAGAGCTTTCCTGGCTATTCTATCAAGGCTTTTTGAAAGGCTCATACTTGCAGTATTGGATGCCACCGCTTTGTTGGGTGGTATCTTAATGATAACCATGATTTGGGGCCGGAGTTTTGTCTACACCGAGGGGGGGAGTTATCCGCATGTGTTCTTTGTTTACGTCATACCGGCATATATTATTATTTGGTTGTTATCCATATATTTTAGCGGGGGGTATGATAAACCTGTGAGGATCATAAAATCATTAACCGGGATGATCGTTGGAACCACCATTATTCTGGTGTTATACGCCTTACTCCCTGAGTCGTTCAGATTTTCGCGTGCGCTGATTTTACTGGGTGCTGGATGGGGTATGATTGCGTTGCCATTGATAAGATTGGTGTTGTATATTTTCAAAATACCCTGGATACAGCTTGGAGAAAAACAAAGCCAGCGTTTTTTAGTGATCGGTGAAAAAGAAGAAGCCATCCGGGTATCAAAATTACTTGAATCTGCTTATGCTAAACCAGCATATATTGGTATGGTCAGTATTAGCGAAAAGCTAATAAAGGATAAGGATTTTGTGGGAAATATAAACCAGGTGAACGACATCGTCACCATTTATAAGATTGACGAAGTGATCTTTTGTTCGAAAAATATCCCACACCATATGATCATTGATAAAATGACGGAATGGCAACATTTGGAAGTAGATTATAAAATAGCACCCGAAGACAGTTTATCCATCATTGGAAGCAACTCAATACATACACGGGGCGATTTATATACTGTCAATATCAACGCAGTAGATAAAGCCGCTAATAGAAGAAATAAACGTTTAATCGATATTTTATTGAGTTGTCTTCTTCTTTTGCTGTTTCCCATCGTGATATTCTTTCAAAAGCAACCAGGCGGCTTCATTAAAAACCTGCTTGTCGTTTTATTTGGATTGAAAAGCTGGGTAGGTTATTGTCCAGTTCAGAACGAAACTGTTCACTTGCCAAACATCAGAAAAGGTGTTTTGAATCCATCAAATGCCATGAAGTCTAGAGATATTGATGCAGAAACGGCTGTTGATCTGAATATACTATATGCAAGGGATTATAATATCTGGAAAGATATGAATATTCTCATCTATGCATTCAGAGATTTGGGCCAATAAATTACTTCTCATTTTCAGCGAAAAACGGCTTGTGTAAACCATTTAATAAATTATTTTTGCAGAAAATATAAATCAAAGTTCATATAAATTTCTGCCCATTATGTTATATCGTAGACATCTAAGGATTAAAGTACTTCAGTCGCTTTATTCTTGGTACACAGGGGCGCAGGAGCAACTCCCCGATGCTGAAAGAGACCTTCTCTCATCCATCAATAAATTATATGAACTTTTTATCTCCCAGCTTTCTTTTCTGATTGAAGTGCGAAAATTTGCCGAAGAACGGCTTGAGCAGAATAAAAAGAAGTTCTATCCAACCGATGAAGATCTGGATCCAAATTTGAAATTTGTTGAAAATGAGGTTTTTAAATTGCTTGATGCCAACAGAAGCTTTCATCGTTTGGAGGAAACGTATAAAATAAACTGGACCGATGAACAGGAAATGATTAGAAAGTTTTATGCAGAACTGCGTGAAACTCCTTTTTATAAAAAATATATGTCGACAAAAAATCCTTCCATTGAGGAGGATAAAAAGTTGATGATCCAGATCGTTGACCAATTATTGCCAAATTTCGAATCACTGAAATTCTTCTATGAAGAGAAAAGTATCTATTTTGTTGATGGATACGACCTGGTAAATTTATTGCTGATCAAGTTCTTTGAAACAATCTCAATGGATTTTACCAAAGATACAACTATGCCGGGTATTTATAAAGAATACAAAAATGCAAACGAAGACCTGGCATTCGTTAAAACCTTATTCAGAAAGTCTATACTTAGGGATGAAGAAGGAACGGAAATTATCAAATCAAGGACTAAGAACTGGGAATACGACCGGATTCCTTTAATGGACATCATTCTTTTAAAAATGGCCATTATTGAGTTGCAGGAAATGGAAACTATTCCGTTAAAAGTAACGCTGAACGAGTATATTGAGCTGGCTAAATATTTCAGCACTGCAAATAGTAAAGTATTTGTGAACGGTGTGCTGGATAAACTGATCAGCGAATTTAAGTCGGAGGGGAAAATCAATAAAATAGGCAGGGGACTGGTGGAATAGATCAGGGATTTGTTGCAGGTGTTTCTTTTTTAAGCGCTAAAATTCATACTTTTGTATCAGATTATAATGTCAGTTTTCAACAAGATTCAGGCATTCATTTTTCAAAATACTTACGAAAATTAACTTCACATCATGGCATTTGATATTGAAATGATAAAAGGGTTTTATGCTGAAATGCCCAAACGAATAAAAGCAGCAAGAAAGGTTCTGAACAAACCATTAACACTTACAGAGAAAATATTATACACCCATCTTGACGAGGGTGATCCAACTCAGGAGTTTAAAAGGGGAGTATCCTATGTCGATTTTAAACCTGATCGGGTTGCTATGCAAGATGCAACAGCACAAATGGCTTTGCTTCAGTTTATGCAGGCCGGAAAAGCAAAAGTAGCAGTCCCATCAACAGTGCATTGTGATCATCTTATTCAGGCACAATCGGGTGCAAAAGAAGATCTTGAAACGGCAAATTACACCAATAAGGAAGTATATGATTTCCTGGCTTCGGTTTCAAATAAATACGGCTTGGGTTTCTGGAAACCCGGTGCCGGGATTATTCACCAGGTAGTGCTCGAAAACTATGCATTACCAGGTGGTATGATGATCGGAACCGATTCGCATACGCCCAATGCCGGCGGATTGGGCATGCTGGCCATCGGTGTAGGTGGGGCCGATGCTGTGGATGTAATGGCAGGTATGCCTTGGGAGCTTAAATTTCCAAAAATAATCGGTGTAAAACTGACTGGAAAATTAAGTGGCTGGACTTCGTCAAAAGATGTGATCCTGAAAGTAGCCGACATCCTCACCGTAAAAGGCGGTACAGGTGCCATTGTTGAATATTTTGGGGAAGGTGCCAGAAGCCTCTCCGCCACGGGAAAAGCCACTATATGTAATATGGGTGCCGAAATTGGCGCAACCACTTCCACTTTCGGATTTGATGATCATGCAGCCGAATACCTGAAACAAACCGGCAGGTTAGACATAGCTGCACTTGCTGCTGAAATTCAAGAGCATCTTACGGGTGATGATGAAGTATATGCCAATCCATCGCAGTATTTTGATCAGGTGATTGAAATTGACCTTTCCACCCTGGAGCCTGCTATCAATGGTCCTTTCACACCGGATTTACGAACGACTGTTTCAGAAATGTCAGATACAGCTAAAAAGAATGACTGGCCTCTAGAACTCGAAGCCGGGCTGATTGGTTCATGTACCAACTCATCTTATGAAGATATTACGCGGGCAGCCTCGCTCGCAAGGCAAGCGGCCGAGAAAAAGCTAAAAGTAAAAACTGATCTGTTAATTACACCGGGTTCGGAACAGGTGCGATATACCATTGAACGTGATGGTCTGATTCAACAGTTTGAAGATATTGGTGCTACCGTGCTGGCCAATGCCTGTGGGCCTTGTATCGGACAATGGAACCGCAAAGAAGTGAAAGATCAGCATAAGAATTCGATCATCACATCATTCAACAGGAATTTTGCCAAGCGAAACGATGGCAATCCCAATACCTATGCTTTTGTAACTTCCCCGGAATTGGTAATGGCCTATACGATTGCAGGAAGGTTGAATTTTAACCCGCTAACAGACTATATAATAAATGCTGACGGAGAGCAGGTAAAACTTGAAGAACCTGAAGGCATAGTTTATCCACCCAAAGGATTTGCGGTTGAAGATGCAGGCTACCAGGCACCTGCTGCTGATGGTAGCGGAATAGATGTGATTGTCGATCCAACATCTGAAAGGTTGCAGTTGTTATCACCTTTTCAGGCATGGGACGGACAAGATTATAAAGGATTGAAACTGTTGATAAAAGCCAAAGGCAAATGCACAACGGACCATATTTCGATGGCTGGGCCCTGGTTAAGGTTCAGAGGTCATTTGGAGAATATTTCACAAAATCTGTTGATTGGGGCAGTCAATTATTTTAATGAGCAGACCAATTCGGTGAAAAATGCCCTTACAGAAACATATGTTCCGGTGCCCGAAGCGGCGCAGGCATACCGCGATGCCGGATATGGATCAGTGATCATTGGTGACGAGAATTATGGAGAAGGTTCATCGCGTGAGCATGCAGCCATGGAACCAAGGTTTCTCGGGGTTAAAGTAGTTGTGGTAAGGTCGTTTGCCCGTATTCATGAAACAAACTTGAAAAAACAGGGTGTCCTTGCTTTAACATTTGCCAATAAAGCTGATTATGACAAAATCAGGGAAGACGACACATTTGATGTATTGGGACTGACTGATTTTACACCCGGTAAACCATTAAAAGTGGTAATGCATCACAATGATGGAACCAGTGACGAAATACTCACTGAGCATAGCTATAACAAAAGCCAGATAGAATGGTTTAAGGCGGGAAGTGCACTGAACCTTATCAAAGCACATAATCAATCATAAAGATCTCTATGAAAAAGATAGATTTGAATTTCCAGGTCATGAAATATGTTGGGGCTATCACGTTGATTATATTTCTGTTGTCGTCATGCGGTATTTGCATAGAAGGAGAAGGAGTAGAAGCTGATGAAACAAGAGAATTGGAGGCTTTCTCGGAATTGGAGATTGATATCGATGCTGATGTGGTCATTCATATCGGCGATCAGGCATCCATTGATATTTCAGCACAGGAAAATTTGCTGGATATCATCCGTACAGATATTCGGCGCGGTAAGCTGATCATCGATGCCGATCCATGCATTAGTAGCAACTATCCCATATATATTGATATTACAACTGCATCACTTTCTTACATCAAATTGAATGGCAGCGCTGATATTACAGTGATAGATGAATTGCATAGTGATGATTTCGAAATGAAAATTAACGGATCGGGTAATATTACAACTGATGTATTCACCAACGACCTGAAAATTGAAATCAATGGATCAGGAAATGTCATGATCAGTGGATCTGCAAAAGATGCAGATATCGTCATCAACGGTTCCGGGGACGTTCGGGCAGCCATGCTGCAGGCATACCAGGCCGATATAAAGATAAATGGCTCAGGGAATACCGGTATCAATGCTTTAAATGATCTGAAAGTTACAGTCAAAGGCAGTGGCGATGTCAAGTATTCAGGCGACCCTTCGGTTAAAACTTCCATTTCAGGAAGCGGGTCAGTTACTAAAATCAATTAGCTTATAATATTTTGTTTTATCCACCGTTATTTCGTTAATCAATCCGGTATTTGTGAGAAAAATATATATCCTTTCTTTTAGTATTTTATTAAGCTTTTCGGCTGTTTACGGACAAATTGGTGGAAAATACAGTTATTCTTTCTTGCAAATGCCTATTGCTGCACGTACGGCTGCGCTGGGAGGAAATGTAACCTCAATTGCTGATAGTGATATCAACCTGGGGTTTAATAATCCATCATTGATCAACACAAGTTATGATAATAGTATCGCTTTGAATTACGTCAACTATTTTTCCGGAATTAATTACGGGGGAGTGAGTTATGCAAATAGCTTTGAGAAAGTAGGTAGTTTTATGGCTACCCTCCAATTTATGGATTATGGAACTTTTAATTATGCAGATGAAACCGGGACCTTAGGAGGAACATTCAGTGCACAGGATTTTGCATTTGTTCTGGGTTGGGGGCGTCAGTTGGACTCGCTTTTTTCAATTGGCGCAAATGCTAAGTTGATTTATTCTTATTACGAATCTTATAATTCATTTGGAATTGCTGTAGATGTGGCTGGAACCTATCAAAGCAAAACAGGTTGGACTATGTCGCTGGTGGCGAGCAATATAGGTGCGCAATTAAGCACTTATGTGTCAGGCGATAGAAGTCCTTTGCCGTTTGATTTGCAATATGTTGTTTCCAAACGACTGAAACATGTTCCATTTCGTTTCTCTGTCATTTATGATCATATAGAGAAATGGGATTTAACTTATGAAGATCCCCAAAACCCTTCTGGCGGAACGGATCCTGTTACCGGTGAGCCAGTATATAAAACAGGAGCTGCCAAATTTGCTGACCAGTTTTTAAGACACATCATTGTGGGAGGTGAAATATATATTGGAAAAAATATTATCCTCAGAGGTGGTTACAATTACGGACGCAGGCAAGAACTTAAATTAAACGAAAAGGCAGGAATGGTAGGATTTAGCTGGGGATTTGGTATCCGGGTTTATAAATTCAAAATAAATTATTCCCGATCTGCTTATCAGGTTTCAGGTGGTTCTCCAAATTATATATCACTGACATTCGACTTTGATTCATTTACCAAGAATTAAATTACCTTTCTCAAACTCAGAGATAATTAGAAAAGTACCATTTCCTGAATTGAGAATTCCTAATTCTTCAATTAAGCAGAAAACTTATTTAATTTTGATTTGTGAATATTGAAATCGATATAAATTCAGGCTTTTGCTTCGGCGTTGCGAATTCTATCCGTATTGCCGAAGAAGAAATGGCGAAAGGTGAGAAACTTTATTGCCTTGGAGAATTAGTTCACAATGAAGCAGAAATAAAGAGGTTGGAAGCGCTGGGTGTGGAGTTCATCGATTTGGATCAGCTTCAGCATATTAAAAATGCCAAAGTGCTTTTAAGAGCCCACGGCGAACCCCCATCAACATACCGAATCGCCAAAGAGAATCAAATCGAACTGATTGATGCAACCTGTATAATCGTTGAAAAACTGCAACATAAAATCGTATGCTCTTACGAGGAAATGCACGAAAAGGGCGGGCAAATTGTTGTATTCGGCAATAAAGACCATCCGGAAGTGATTGGGCTGGTTGGACAAACACACGGAAAAGCTATAGTAGTTTCTGCCATGCAGGATTTGGATGAAATTGATTATTCAAAACCGGTGCAGCTTTTTTCGCAAACCACTAAAAGCGAAAAAGATTACAATGCGATAGAGAAGGAAATAAAACATAGATTGTCAGCCACTGGCTTGGATCCTGAATTGGCATTCAAAGGAAAAAATACCATTTGCAGACAGGTGGCCAAACGAGCTCCCCACTTAAAAATGTTTGCCAAAAGATATGATGTGATCATTTTTGTAACAGGCAAGAAAAGTTCGAACGGAAAAATGTTATCCGAAATTTGCAAATCAGAGAATAAGAACACATATGTAGTATCATCGGTGGAGGAATTGCAAAAAAAATGGCTTGAAGGCATAATGAGCATTGGAATTACGGGCGCCACTTCAACTCCCTGGTGGATGTTGGAACAAATTGCAGATGAAATTCGGAAAATGTTTGATTAAGAGTCGAGATTGCGAAATGTCAGAGATGTGGGGAATCTCTTTTGTGGAACGAGGGGTTGTGTAAGCGATCCGAGCGAACCGAAAAGAGCTGCTGACTCCATTCTCCATTAATCAGCAAACTAGAACTAATTACTATCTCACAAATTTGTACTTTTGATCGAATAAAATGATGCATGTTTTTACAGAAATTAAACCTAGTAAATTTTAAGAATTATACGGAAAGCGAGCTGGTCTTCAGTGATAAGATCAATTGCTTTGTAGGTAACAACGGCGCTGGAAAAACCAATGTGCTTGATGCGATTCATTACCTGTCATTTTGCAAAAGCTATTTTAACCCGGTGGATGCACAAAGCATTCTGCATGACGCAGATTTTTTTGCAATCCACGGCCGATACAATAATGCCGAAAGTACCGATAATCTCTATAGTTGCATACAGAAAAGAAATAGTAAGAAGGTTTTTAAAGAAAATAAAAAAGATTACGACCGTCTGGCAGATCATATTGGTAAAATTCCGCTGGTGATGATCTCCCCTTATGATCGAGACCTGATCAATGATGGGAGTGAGGCACGGAGAAAGTATATCGATAGTGTTATTTCGCAATTCGACAGGGTTTACCTGGGTGATCTGATCAATTATAACAAAGCCTTGTTGCAGCGAAATACCTTGTTAAAACGCTTCGCCGAACAGCATTATTTTGAT
>PKSW01000109.1 GCA_002869465.1 Marinilabiliales bacterium | reverse complement strand
GTTGACAGCCATGTATTGGCAGAGCAACTAACCGAAATGTTTGCCGATAGCGATAAGGACCGGAAGAATGTGGCTGTCGTATCGGCAGGTAGTGCCGCCGAGAATTCATTGATTGGTATGCTGAATTTCAGCTTTTTCGATGGAAAACGTAAACATGTGCGACTGAAACAAGCCGGACGCGGTGGTATAGGAACCGTTTTCAGAGATAAAAAAATCAAAGCCCTTGTGTGTAAAGTACCAGGTGTTAAAGGCAGCCTCAACAATGTAGTCGACCTGCAGGCCATCATGGAAAGAGGAAAAAATTTCAACCGTGAAATGCGCGAACTGGATGATGACCAGTGCGAAATGAGAGCAAAAGGCACGGCACATCTCGTTGAAATTATGGACGATTATGACCTGCTTCCTACCAACAACTATAAATTTGGCAGTCACCCCGACACGAAGAATATCGACTCGGAAGAATGGAAACGCAGATTTACACAGGGCATTCCGGATGGCTGTTGGATAGGCTGCAATATGTCATGTTCAAAAGGAATTGACAATTATGAAATAAGAACCGGTCCTTATGCAGGTCATAAGGTACTGGTGGATGGGCCCGAATATGAAAACGCTGGAGGTTTAGGTTCCAATTGTGGCATCTTCAACCCGGATTATATTATTGAAGCCAACTTTTATTGTGACACTTATGGCATTTGTACGATTTCATGGGGAACCATTATGGCTTTCGCGATGGAATGTTATGAAAATGGCATTTTGAACGACGAACGAACAGGTGGCTTAATATTGAATTTTGGAAATGCCGATTCTGCCATGGAAGCTATGCACCAGTTGGCACGCGGCGAAGGATTCGGATTGATCCTGGGAATGGGAACCCGGAAAATGAAAGAAATGTTCATTGAAAAAGGATGGGGCGACCCTGACTTTTTGCAAGACATTGCCATGGAAAACAAAGGACTGGAATATTCTGAATATATCTCAAAAGAATCTTTGGCACAGCAAGGTGGTTTTGCGATGACCAACAAAGGCCCGCAGCATGATGAAGCCTGGTTGATCTTTATGGATATGGTGAATAACCAGATTCCGACTTTTGAAGACAAAGCCGAAGCTTTGCATTATTTCCCCATGTTCCGTACCTGGTTCGGGTTGATGGGATTGTGTAAACTTCCATGGAATGACGTAGAACCGGAAAATAATGCCGAAACTGATGAACCGGCCAAAGTACCTGAACATGTAGATAATTATGTAACGATATACAATGCCGTAACAGGCCAAAATATTGATAAGCATGAAATGATCCGCCAGTCGGAAAGGGTGTATAATTACCAGCGGGTTTTCAACCTGAGAAGAGGTTATGGCATCCGTAAATACGATGCACAACCTTATCGTGCTGCAGGCCCCGTAACCGCGGAGGAATATGAATCAAGGGCGGAGCGTTATGATACTCAAATGAAAGAACTCATTGGAATTGATCCTGCTGGAAAATCGACAGAAGAAAAGATGAAAATAACGCGTGAATATCGTGAAAATCAGTATGAAAAGCTGTTGGATGCTGTTTACGATAGAAGAGGTTGGACACGAAATGGGGTACCAAAAGTCTCACATCTTGAAGAACTGGGAATGGATTTACCTGAACTGATTGAGATGGTAACGCCCCACCAGGAAAACTAAGAATTACAGGAACAATATCACAAAGCATTCTCTTTTAAACAGGGGGATGCTTTTTTTTTAATAAATTAAAATTTATCCAAAAAAGACAGAATCCATGTTTAAAGTAAATGAATATTTCGAAGGAAAAGTTACCTCTCTGGGGTTCAACAATAAAGAAGGAGCAGTAACCATCGGTGTAATGGCAGCCGGCGAATATGAGTTCGGCACCTCAACCGTCGAATACTTGACAGTTACTTCCGGAAAAATGAGCGTTTTATTGCCAGGCGAAACAAACTGGAAAACCTATCGCGAATCTGAAACCTTCAAAGTTGAAAAAGATCAGAAGTTTAAAGTAAAGGTAGAAGAATCCACTTCTTACAAGTGCCTATATAAATAACATTATAAACATTGACAATGTATTTATAAAATTAAGCTCTTATGACTCTTTATTGATTCATCATGCTTATTTTTGCAACCGATATGTAAATTTTATCATATCGAATAATATTTAAACTTTATGAAACCTCCAAGAAGTTCAAAAAACGATGTCTTTCTAAGATATAAATTATGGTTATCTGCTGTTTCAGGTGAAGGGATCATCGGCGAAGGACAGTATCAACTTTTACGTGAGATTGAAAAAAAAGGGTCTCTGAAAGCTGCTGCAGAATGTTTAGGAACCAGTTACAGGAAAGCCTGGGGCGATATCAAGAATGCCGAAGAATTGCTGGGCTATGATCTGACTGAAAAAGTCCGCGGCGGTATTGATGGTGGAAAATCGACATTAACTGACAAAGCCAAAAATCTGCTGGAGGCTTATGACGCATTGCATCAGAAACTCGACAGCACCATCGAAAGTGCTTATGCTGAATTTAAAGAAAAGATTAAAAAATGATAAAATTCGAAGAAGCGTTTGATATTGTCCTAAATGCCGCAACTTTTACCTATCCTTCTGAACAAATCAATTTTATAAATTCAGTGGGCAGAATTTTAGCTGTGGATGTATTTTCTGATATGCATATGCCCCCATTCGATAAATCTGCCATGGACGGATTTGCCTGCCGAAAAGAAGACCTAAAAAACGTATTAGAAGTTATAGAAGTGCTTCC
>PKSW01000341.1:17291-17511 GCA_002869465.1 Marinilabiliales bacterium | reverse complement strand
ATCAGGCATCACCTTTAAAATATGCGAATGACCTGATATAAAAAGTTGGGGCTGATGCTGTTGGATCAATTGGCGGGCTTTCTGACTGTATCTTCCCGGGTAACCACCGATGTGAATCATAAGAACTTTTACGGTTTCACAATTAAACAATTCGTATTCAGGATATTCAATTCTGACTTTTGTGTCGTCAATGTTGCCGTAAACAGCTCTAAAAGGTTTA
>PKSW01000341.1:0-17286 GCA_002869465.1 Marinilabiliales bacterium | reverse complement strand
GTTTTGACAGCTCGTCAGCGGTTTCAATATTACCAATATCGCCGGCATGCCAAATTTCATCACAGTCCTTAAAAAAATCGGACATACCCGGATGTATAAATCCATGCGTGTCCGACAGTATGCCAATTTTTTTCATGAACCTTTTAAAAGGCAAATCCTACGCTGAGCATCAGAAACTCTTTGAATTGAGTCCTGGGCCCTGTATTGCCATTTTTATCGGTAATCATAATATCGTTATCATAAATTAATTGAGTTGAGAGATCGACATTAAGCCAGCTATTAACTTTCAAGCCGATCAGAACCTCCCAGTTTATATCAATATTTTGGGGTTCGTCCAAGTAGTCAGAAAAAAGCTCAAGTTTGGTTCCCAGGGTAATATTCTTTGCCACTTCTTTAGATAAAGCTGCTAAAAGTTTAGCACCAAACATGAATTTAGATTTTTTTGCATTTTGAACTACGCCATTAATAGTATCAGCCGGCGTTAATCCAAATGATCCTTCATTGGCCAATTCTTGATCGTTAACAATCATCCATGCAGCTGTAGCCGGTGATATATTGAGCAAAAACCAATCATTAGGTTTGTACTGGATACCAGGGCCTATATCAATGTATCCAGGTGCCATAAACTTGGATATGTAGTTGGATGAATCTACACTATAATCATAACCTTTAGCGAATTGGGTGCCAAATTTCCCCATCACTGAAAATAACCAAGGTCCTTTGAGCTCGTAAGTGTAACCGGGGATATATTCAATTTTATCATCTGTTTTCATTGGAGTTCCATCACCAATAATTGAATAACCCAAGGCCAGGTTAAGCCAATTGGTAAAACCATGTTTACCGCTGAGGTAATTCGCATTCATATTAAATTTTCCAATGGTATTAATTGAGTTCTCACCACCGGCAGACCAGTTAGCAAAGTAACTCTGAGAGAAGTTAGCGCTAATTTTACCCATGATGGTCCAGTTACCAAGCTGGATGGTGTCGTTTTGCGCTTGTGCGATAAAAAACCCTGATAACAAGGTTATTAGTAGAAATCTTTTCATAATGAATATTAATTAATCTAAAAAAATGCAAAGTTAATTTTTTTGAATTTGCATGCAAGAAAAATTGATTAATGAATCGGTACGTGAACTATTATAGTCCTGAATTAGATTGGTTTGGTATGTGCTTACTGCGATTATCGGCAGGATTGAAATAAAATTTCATTTCATATTTTGTTCTGACATATAAATCCTCTATAATCCCCGGAGCCCATTTAATCAATTGCAATATCCTTATCGACTCTTCGCAGCAACCGCCACCCAGATTTTCTTCAATATAAATATTTGAAGGAAGGCCATTGACCTCAATTATGAATGATAGTGTAACGCTTCCTTTGATGCCCAGTTTTTGAGCTTCTTCAGGATACTTCATTTCTTTGTAAATTAAGTCTTCCAAACCATCGTATTTGTCAGAAATGATGGGTTTTGGTGGCGCTGTTAATTGTTTTAAACTATATATACTATTGGATGAGTCAATACCGAAATCTTTATAAATTATCTGATCATATCCCCTTGACTTAACATATTTTGCGTACTTTTTTAAATTGTATGATATTTCAAACTCACTGGTACTTTCAATTGGAATTCCATAGGATGTAGCGGGATTCCAAATAATCAGGTCAAATAATTGCAAGGCAGAACTATCAATCGCATCAGATACATGTTTTGATACCCAACGATCAGTTATTTGACCATTTTTGTCAATATTGAAATTTAACACGACATTACCTTCAGTGTGGGCTCTCTTTGCTTCTTCAGGGTAAACTATATGCGCATGAATAAAATCTTTAAGTAGTTTTTTCGTCATGATAGGGCTGGGTGCTGTATAGCTCTGAGCATCAGCTTGCATGGGCAGCAGGAGGCAAACCAGAAATGAAATGAAAATGGTTGCGGTTTTCATCAGTGAAATCTTTAAGCACCATAAAATTAGTGAATTTTTGAAGAAAATAAAAGACAATCAAGGAATGTTATCACAAGGTATGGATAATATTGAATTTTAGTTATTTCTGAAATCCACTGTTTCTCGTTAACTTCAGGCGTAGATTTTGTAATTTTACTCAAAAAAATAATCAATGGAGTTTGTTTATCTTTCAGTAGGAGGTGTTATAGGATTTATCATCAGTTTTATTATCGTCCAGCTTTATAACAAGAATAAATTCTTAAACAAAGAAAAGGCACTGGAAAACCATGCAAGTGTTTTGATATCAAAAAATGAAGGTCTGGAAGCGGAACTTTCTGTTCTAAGAACAGAGCTTCAAAAAGAAACTGATAACCGTGAAAAAGCGGTTCAGCAAAATGTAAAATACCAGTCTGATTTCGAACACTTATCAGAGAAGCTTGATAATGAGCGAAAACAATTGGAAGAATTACAGAAAAAGTTCGCTACTGAGTTTGAAAACATCGCCAATAAAATATTGAAACAAAATACGCTGGAATTCAGCCAGACAAGTGTGAAAAATATGGTTGAGTTGATCAATCCTTTAAAAGAAAAGATCAGGGATTTTGAGAAAAAAGTAGAAGACACCTATAAGCAAGGATTAAAAGATCAGACGGATTTGAAGGTAGAGCTGAGAAAACTGCATGAACTGAGCCTTGCACTCGATAAAGATGCAAAGGATTTAACAAAGGCATTGAAATCAGATTCGAAAAAGCAAGGCAACTGGGGTGAAGTAATTTTGGAGCGGGTGCTTGAACGCAGCGGATTGATCAAGGGCGAAGAATATTATATGCAATTCACAGGCAAATCTGAGGATGGAAACATATTACGGCCCGATGTGGTAATCCGCTTGCCGGAAGAAAAACACCTGGTCATTGACTCCAAAGTATCGCTGACAGCTTATACGGAATTCGCAAGTGCTGATACAGAAGTGCAACGAGACATTTTATTAAAGAAGCACCTGGATTCCATCAGGAAACACATTAAGGAACTAAGTGATAAAAATTACGCATCACTGCTGGGTATCAACTCCCCCGATTTTGTGCTGATGTTCCTGCCAATTGAGCCTGCCTTTGGGCTTGCAGTGCAGAACGACCATGAGCTTTTTAATTATGCCTGGCAACAGAAGGTAATCATTGTGAGTCCGACCACCTTACTGGCCACATTAAGGACAGTGGCTTCTATCTGGAAATATGAAAAACAAACGCAAAATGCCATCGAAATAGCCAAAAGAGGTGGTTTGTTATATGATAAATTCGTGAATTTTGTGAAAGACCTGGAAGATATCGGTAAAAGTATAGCAGGTGCCGAAAGAGCTTATAATGAAGCCCATAAGAAATTAGTATCCGGCAGGGGTGACCTGATCAACCAGGCGGAGCAATTAAAAACAATGGGAGTGATCACAAAAAAAAGCCTTCCTGCCGAATATCTTGAAACCGATGAATAATAAGATGAAAGAAGATTATAAACAGGATATGGTCTACGGCATCAGGCCGGTTCTTGAGGCCATTGATGCGGGTAAAGAAGTTGAAAAGATCTTTATTCAAAAGGGATTGCGAAGTGACAACTTTTCTGAATTGATGCAACAGGTGAAAGAGATGGGAATTCCTTATCAATTCGTTCCTATTGAAAAACTGAACAGGCTTACCCGTAAAAATCACCAGGGAATTGTGGCCTATATTTCACCTATTGTATTTGATAATATTGAACAAATCATACCTGCTATTTTTGAACAGGGTAAAATTCCCCTGGTGTTAATACTCGACAGGATTACAGATGTCAGGAATTTTGGTGCAATTTTACGAACGGCAGAAGCTACCGGGGTTCATGCGGTGGTTATACCGTCAAAAAGCTCGGCCCAGTTAAATTCCGGAACCATTAAATCATCAGCCGGTGCTATTTTTAAGGTGCCGATTTGTAGAAGTGACAACCTGAAAGATACCATTGAATTTTTAACAAATTCCGGTTTGAAGATTGCCGCAGCTACAGAAAAAGCAGAAGATTTATATTATCACGTTGACCTTTCGGGGCCGCTGGCATTGATCCTTGGTTCGGAAGGGGAAGGTGTTTCAGGTGAATATTTAAAGCGGGCTACCATTCATGCGAAAATACCCATGCTGGGCGAGATCGAATCGCTGAATGTTTCAGTGGCTGCCGGTGTACTGATGTATGAAATTGTGAGACAAAAGGAAATACAATAAAAAAAACTCCCACCGGCCTGGTAGGAGTTTTTATATGCTTTTTTTGGAAAGAATTACATTCTTTTCTCTTTGATTCTGGCTTTTTTACCACGAAGTTTTCTGAAGTAAAAGATACGAGCTCTTCTAACAACACCCACTTTATTTACTACAATCTCTTCAATAAAAGGGGAGGCGATCGGGAAAATTCTTTCTACCCCTATGTTGCCCGAAATTTTTCTAACGGTAAATGTTTCTGTCGGACCGCTTCCAACACGTTGTAATACAACGCCCTGGTATTTTTGCTGACGTTCTTTTTCGCCCTCTTTAATTTTATAAGTAACGGTAATAGTATCCCCTGCTTTAAATTTGGGGAATTCTTTCACTTGTACTGAGTCTTCAACCAGTTGTAATAATTCGTTCTTGCTCATCTTCTTATTCTTAAGCTTATCGGTGATTCTTGAAAAATGAGTGCAAATATACAGCTATTTATTTAAGTGCAAATAAAAAGTGGTAAAAAAAGAATTCAACACCTGAGGTATTCAAGAATAGTGAAGAAAAAATAAAGAATTTACCCGAAAAGAGAGAATTCTTTATTGTAAATTGAATTATTCTGGTATTAAAATGCTTTCTGTTTTAACAAATACTTGGCAAAGTATTTAGCAGCTTTTGCATAGGCTTCTCCAACTCTTACACCTGAATCGTAATCACCTCCAAAAGGAAGGCTCCCCGGTGATTTATCAATCGTTACAGTAGCCAGAATGGTTTCCGGGTCATCAGCTGCAACAAAATCCACAATCAGGTTGATCATAGCTGATTTGCTTGCCACACCTACATTAAAACCGGGTTCGATAAAAATGGTCTTTACGATCATTTTATAATCTGTGGCTTCCACACTTTCTGTTAAGGTTACGCCTTCTCCAGCCATTACATCATTGAACAGTTCTATAAATTTGGGTTCGTAATGACCTGTGCGGTCACCATACCATAGATCTGGCCATGCTTCTCCGGTACCTGGTTCACGTTCTTCAGCTTCGGCTACCTTTTTCTCAATATATTCTTCTTCTGACATTTTACCTACAGTCAGATCTTCGTATGTAAACTCAACACCAAGATCTTTTACGCCTTTTAAGAAACCAAGGTCGCCATCCACCAATTTAATTTTTTGTGCTTGCGTTGGGATGACAAATAAACCAATTAAAATAATGAATAAAATCTTTTTCATAATGCATGTTTTTAGGTGAATAAATAGACAATGAAATTTTATGCAAATTAGTAATTATTCTTGCTGATCAATAAGCATCCTTCAATAAAAAGAATAGAATTTTCGAAGTATTTAAATGTCTTTATCATCCAGCAATTCCGGTTTTCTTTCAAGGGTTCTTTTGAGTGATTGTTCGTATTTCCAATCCTCAATTAGTTTTTCATTGCCTGATAGCAGAATATCAGGTACTTGCCATCCCCTGAAATCTCGTGGCCTGGTATAAACCGGCGGTGAAACCATATTGTTTTGAAATGAATCGCTCAGTGCGGAGGTTTCATCACCCAGCACTCTGGGGATCAATCGTATGATGCTGTCTGCAAAAACAGCCGCAGCTAATTCGCCACCTGATAAGACATAATTCCCGATCGAAATTTCTTTGGTGATAAAATGCTCCCGAATGCGTTCATCGATACCTTTATAATGGCCACAAAGGATGATCAGATTGTGCTTCAGGGAGTATGTATTTGCCATTTTCTGATCCAATAGTTCACCATCAGGACACATGTAAATAATGTCATCGTAGATTCTCTCAGATGTTAAGCTTTCAATGCATTTTACAATAGGTTCAATCATCATTACCATTCCTGCGCCGCCCGAAAATGCGTAGTCGTCCACTTTTTTATGTTTATCATTGGTAAAATCTCTAAGCTGATAGAGGTTTATTTCAACAAGCTGCTTTTGCTGTGCCCGTTTAATAATAGACTCGGAAAAAGGTCCTTCAAACATTTCAGGGAAAATAGTAATGATATCTATTCGCATTTTGTGTTTATTAGTGATTTTTCGAGCATCTGATCAAATCCATGAATAGACAGGAAGTTATTTTGGCGCAAATCCTGGTCATATAATTATGAATGTATCCACCTAATTTCTGACCCAGAAAAAAAGCAGAGATCATAAACAGGTATGAATACCATGAGAAACCGATATTGGTGAACAACCGCAGTCCAATAATAAAAATGACCGGAATATGAATGGCCAATATCCATTGTAATGAGAATTTTTTCACATGAATGCGCCAGTATCCGAAAGGAAAATTCAATAATAACACTATAAGAGACTCATATATCAGGAGGCGCAACATTTGATGTTTCAGGTTTAATCGCAACAAAGTTCGGTAATTTGTTTCAATTGGAATCAATAATTGATAAAATGCATATTACCTGACAATTGACTGTCTTTTGTTAGATATTAGCATGATTCTATTACTTTTGGAAAAAATTAACGCATCATCTTATGAATAGAATCATTTTATCATTGGTTGTCACCTTATTAATTACTGTAAACGTAAGTGCCCAGGAAAGATGGCCTACAGGTAAAGTAAAGAAAGCATTTCATAATCAGTATGAAAATGCTGAAATTATCAAATGGGAATATGAAACTTCGAAAAATAGGGTTACACTATGGAAAGCGCTCTTTAAAAGGGATGATGTATTAAGTTCAGCCTGGTATGATGAGAAAGCCAATTGGATACAGACAAAAACCAAGATCAGCGAAGATGAGTTGCCTGAAGCTGTTTTAAAAAGTATAGAAGAAAATTATTATCGTTATAAAATTGTTCTTACAGCACGTTTTCAGAATCCAGAAACGGACGGATTTGAGGTGTTTCTGGATAATGAAGATGTTGGATTTAATGTTCAATTTTCTAAAGAAGGTGAAATATTAAGTAGAACTATCAGATCTGAAGGATATGCTCCAATAAATGATGATGGTGAGGAATTAGAAGAATAAGGGGTGTAATCCTTTACAATCTATTTCATAAAATATCTTTTTTGAAATCGTAAAGCTACATTCACCAGTGCAATGAGCACAGGAACCTCCACCAGTGGCCCAATAACGGCTGCAAAAGCTTCTCCCGAGTTGATTCCAAAAACAGCAATGGCCACTGCAATAGCCAATTCGAAATTGTTACTGGCAGCCGTAAAAGCAATGGTGGTCGTTTTTTCATAACCGGCACCGATCCGTTTCGCCATGAAAAAGGACACAAGAAACATAAAGATGAAATAGATCACCAAAGGGATCGCTATTCGAATCACATCCATCGGAAGTTGTACAATAATTTCACCTTTTAGTGAGAACATCACAAAAATGGTAAACAGCAAGGCTATCAATGTCAGAGGACTTATTTTGGGGATAAATTTGGTTTGGTACCATTCCTTGTTTTTTAGTTTTATCAGAACAAACCTCGTGATCATTCCGGCAAGAAAAGGGATGCCCAGGTAGATGAAAACACTTTTGGCAATTTCTGCCATAGTTATATTTATTTCATACGATTCCATTCCAAACCAACCAGGCATAATAGTGATGAAAACATAGGCATATACTGAAAAAAACAGTACCTGGAAAATGCTGTTGAATGCCACCAATCCTGCTGCATATTCTGTATCGCCCTTGGCCAGTTCGTTCCATACAATCACCATGGCAATGCAGCGGGCCAGGCCGATCAGTATTAGCCCTGTCATATAGTGCGGGTAATCGCCCAGAAATAAAATAGCCAGGAAGAACATCAGCAGCGGACCAATAAACCAGTTTTGAAACAGGGAGAGCAGCAATATTTTCCAGTTTCTAAAAACATCGCCCAGTTCTTCATATTTTACCTTGGCCAAAGGTGGATACATCATGATGATCAGACCGATGGCAATGGGAATATTGGTGGTGCCCGAACTGAATTGATCCCAAAAACCGGAAATACCCGGGAAGAAGTGACCGGTTCCAACACCGATCAGCATAGCGAGGAATATCCATAACGTCAGGTATCGATCTAAAAATTTCAATCTTGGTTTTGATGGCATTATATTAAATGTTAAAGATGAATATTATTTTTTTGCTATTACAGTAATACTGAGAATACCGGTTCTCTCTTTTTTAAACTGCCTTAATTCGTCAATGGAAATATAGTTTAACATGAGTGAATTAGGTATTTTTATTTCTTTATCTTTCTTAATTTCAATTGCCTTAAAATTATTCTCTTTAATAATTTGTAGATACTTTTCTTTCTGTATTGCTCCTGAAACACAACCTGCGTACATTTCAGCATCTTCTTTTATTTTTTCGGGGAGATTTCCTGAAATCACTACATCCGAAACGCAAAAATGACCTCCGGGCTTCAATACACGGTATATTTCCTCACAAGCTTTATCTTTATCCGGGACTAAATTCAAAACACAATTTGATATTACCACATCATAAGTATTATCGGGTAGAGGCATTTGTTCGATATCACCTTGAACAAATTCAACATTTTGGTATCCAATTTTCTCTTTATTAATACGAGCTTTTTCAATCATGGATTCTGTAAAATCAATTCCTGTAACTTTTCCTGATTCGCCAACAATAGCTCTTGCAACAAAACAATCGTTTCCTGCGCCCGAACCCAAATCCAAAACAGAATCACCAGGTTTAAGGTGTGCAAATTCGGTCGGAATACCACAACCCAAACCTAGATCTGCATCAGCATTGTATCCTTCAAGATTTGAATAATCATCGCTGAAAATGGTGTAATCAACAGAATCACAACAACCTGTGCTTCCGCAGCAAGATGTTTCGTTTTGTTCTTTCGATTGATTTGCAATTATGGAATATTTCTCTTTTACAATCTCTTTTAGTTTGTTATTATCTTTCATTGCTTAATGTTTTCATTATAGAATTTAAAAAATGCTTCTTTAATTTCATTACGAACACGTCGAAATTCGCTCCAAATGTACTCATCGGAACCAGTTATATCCGAAGGGTCATCAAATCCAATATGAAATCGGTGGTTAACTTTACCCATAAAAGCAGGACAAACTTCATTTGCACCACCGCATACAGTAATTACATAATCCCATTCATCACCTAAATATAAATCGACAGAATCAGATGTATGGTGACTAATAACGATACCAATTTCCTTCATAACTGCAACTGCTTTTTCATTTAATTTGCCCGATGCTTCTGTTCCTGCAGAACGAACTATAAGGTTTTTATTGAACGATTGTAAAAAACCATGAGCCATTTGACTGCGGCAACTATTTCCTGTACAGAGAATTAATATTTTCATAGATTAAAATTTTAATTGCTAAACGAATTTTCTTCTTGAATAGAAGGACAAGGAACTGAACCATAAGAACAATAAACACAACAATCACCTTGTTTAGGATTTAAGGTCGTCTTACAATTCTTGCATTCATAAAAGAATTGGCAACTATCAGTGGGCATTTTTTCTGTTGAAATGCACCCACATTCTGGACATGTAATTTCTGAATCGTAGATAATTTGGGTTTTCATTTTCTCTCTCTTTTTCGCAACATACAAGCACATGAACCGCTTAAACGTTCTGTTTTGTCAATTTTTATTGGTAAACCGTCTCGTTCCCATTCTACTAACCCACCAGCCAAATTGGCTATGTTGTTGAAACCATGATCAATTAATAAAAATGCGGACTGTTTACTGCGTATTCCAGTTGAATCAGCTACTATTAAAGCATTGTTTTTTGGTAAATCTTTGTATTTCTTTTTTAATGTGCTAAAAGGACAGTAAATAATCTTGTCAACATTAAAGGTTTTAAATCGATTTAAATACTCTTCGCGCACATCAACAATAATTGCACCCTGACCACACAGTTTAAAAGCCTCCCTGGGTGATACATGGAGTATACCTGAAGAAATTAATCCTAAATTTTTGAAAAACCTACTCTTAATTAACATTTATCAGAATTTTCTGTAGTTATGCAGTTAAAGAAATTTTCAATTAATATTCTGATATTTACTATGCCTTCACCACAAAGGCAATAGTTTACTTTTAAACCATCTATTGTTCCCTGTATTAGGCCTGCATTTTTAAGTTCTTTTAAATGCTGCGAAACAGTTGTACGGCTGAGTGGTATCTCATCAGTGATGGCACCAGAAATACAAACCTTTTTCTCTGCAAGGTATTTTAGTATCATCAACCGGGCTGGATGCGAGAGAACTTTAGCAAACTGTGCCAGTTCCTGTAGCTCGCTATCGAATTGATCGGTCTTTATCATTTTATTAATGTTTTATGTAGCAAACATACGACATTTAGTTTTTTTATAAACCATGATTGAAATAATTAATCATTAATTAACAGCAAATTCTCTTAAATCTTTTTTCCCGAAGTTAATTGTGTAGGAAAGTCTTATTGAGACCGAAAACGCATTGCTTAATTGTATCCCATTGTAATATTTGTAAACAGGTATATCTGTATTTACGGCAACAAACCAGTTGTTGTAAAACGCCCAGCTCAGGTGCGGGATTAAGTATACCAGGCTAAAGCCAGAAGACTCCACGGTTTGGTCATCATTCCGTAATGCCCTGGCCCTGTTTTCATTCCGTAATTCAAGTGCAAATGACAACTTCCGGGTGAGGCTGTATGAAGTTAAAAAGGAAAACAGCAATTGATTTCCGTATTTATAATAGAAGTTTTCGGAGTTGATTAACTGTGCATATTCATACATCGCGAAAAGGGTAAAGTTGAATTTGCTGTTTTTTGTTCCCTTATTTATAAAAAGGCTTACCTGGTATTTAAAACTACCCGAGGATGGCTGCACTGTAATCGGTAATTTAACATGATTTACTTCCTGATCAAATACACCTACTGGCAATGTAACTCCTATGGCAGGAACAATTTGAAGATGCTTTTTAAAGTTGCTGTAAACGAGGTATTTTAAAGTAATGTTGGCATCGCCTAACCCAAATCCTTTGCTGGTTACCCAGTCCTCTATTAAATAGGTCTCTATTTTATTCATGAAGTACCCAATGTCGCCCTGTATGGTTAACCGCTCGGTTAAGCCATAAATCACCTGGAAAGTTAAATAATTAAACCAAGCCTGATCAACAAACTTAATATCAATTGGGTCGCTTCCTGAAAAATAACGTATTGCAGTTCCGTATTTGTAACCCGTAACCAGTTGCAAGTTTTTTTTCGACAAACTAGAAAGCTCACCATAAAAGAAGGGATTACCGGCAGAGCAACACTGTCCCAAAATATTGCCGGATATGAATATTGACATTAATAAGAAGAGCGTCTTCCTGATCATTTTAATCATCGATATAGAGGGTTACATTTATCTTAACAGTGTCTGATACTATACCTTCCTTATTAGATACAGTGCATGTTATAGTATTTAGTCCAACACAACATTGCCCAGCAGCATATCTGATCTGTAGTCCTCCACCGTTAAAGTTACCGTGGTCACATTCCCAACCATAAGTTATGGAATCACCCCTTGCAAAGCAAGTAATTGTAGTTGTATCCCAAGCTTTCACTGTATAAAAGGAAGCTGTCAAGCTATCTATCTTGATTAGGTCTGTTGTGTCTCCATTATCATTGTCAGTTTTCTGGCAGGCAACGAGAAGGATCATGATAAGAGTTAGAAATGGTATAATGTATCTCATTTTTTTGGTTTTAGATTCTAATATAAATATTCCTCAAAGTCTAGTTAATTTCAAATTCTTTACTAAGGTCTTCAAATGAATAAAAGCCTGTATGCCTGAAATATTCTTCTCCGTTTTCGTCAAGTAACACCTGGGTTGGAATGGCTACGATTCCATAATATTTCATCATATCCTGGTTTTGTGGCTGTAAAATATTCAGGAAAACCACTTTAACCTTGGCGGGATAGGTTTGTCGTACTTCGTCCAGCACGAATTCCATCTTCCGGCATGCTACACATCCTTTTGCCCCAAATTCAAGAAAAGTGAGCCCGTAACTCTCATTGTTTGACTGGTAATTGTAGAGTGAATCAACAAGTTTTTGGATGGAGGCCTTTACTTCTGTTCCGGTTTGCAATTTCATTTCGGAAGAAACCAGATTGGTTAATTTATCTTTTTGGGTAAAGAGGACTATCAAAAAGAGAACAGGCAGCAGCAGGAGAATAAGGTTTCCGATTTTTGATTTCATGCTTAAACAATTACTGATGCTTCTTCGTAAACAGCAGCTATGGTTTCATCAGAAACTGCCGTTTTCCCTTTCTTAAGACCAAGATCTGTAACCCTCAGGTAAGAAAAATCTGTCAAACCATTTTTTTCCAGAATCCGTTTTCCACAATCGATAGGGCAACCATCAATAACTAGGATGTTTTTGGTTTTGAAATCTCTGATCGACTTATCAATCCCAGCACCAACTACCGCAAGACAGTTCATTTTGCGAACCCCTTCTTTTGAAAGTTTTCGCGCCACCAGATCAGAGATTTGCCCCACATCGGATGCACCTGAACAACTCAGTACAATGTGCTCAGATGCTCCGCATAAACATTTTTCTTCAGTTTTTTTCATTGTCATGGTATTAAATTTTAAACTCAAGACTCAATAAGAGCAAATTAATATTGGATTGTTCCGGCGTGAGCCAACCCTGATAATTCAACGACAAATTGATTTTCGAAATTGGACTATACTGAATTCCCGTAATCACAGCATTGCCGCCGTTAAAGACGAGCGTTTGTCTATTTCCTTCATCAGATTTGTCATATTTCACCAGATCGTAGCGTGCATAAGCATTCCATTTTTTCCAAACTCTTACACTTCCGTAAACAGAAATCCCACCCGAATTAAAATTTTTCACATTTAAGTAGGAAAGCATATAGTTGAATTCGAAACCAATTCTGAATAATTCTCTGTACTTGTAGCCGGCAAAAAAAGCGAACAACTGTTCATTAGCAATGTTAATTGAATCGCTTGATGCTTTGTTTTGGTAGTAAACCCTTAATTGCAGATTTTTGATAAAATTAAGATTAACACCGGCAGCAATTTTCACCTTGCCAAGAGCGTCCTGGTCAAAGCGGAAACCTTCACCATTGGTCACCGCAAAGTCAATACAAAATTTTTTATTGAATTGGTAGTAGGCTATAATGCCCAAATCGCCGCTCGGAATATGGTAATATCTGTCGATAAAGGTTTCGGCAACGTACCGGTAACCCCAAAACCGCTCCTGGGTTATGTAATGGTCCTGAAGAATCGACCCAGCTTGAATTTTAAGGTGATCATTCATTTTCCATTGCAGAAAAGCAAACTTCAAGGTCATCGAATAGTAGCTTCCGTTACTAATTGTTCCAAACAATTGGTATTGATTTCCCACTGAATCAGTTACTAATAAAGAACCTACAGTAGTTGGCCGTCCCCTGTCGAGAACTATTTTTGCCAAAAAATGATCGTCAAATTTATACTGATAGCCTAAGTGTGCCCGGCCAATTCCAAATCCTAATTTTTTCTCCCCGGTAGGATTGTAATACATGCTTGTGAAGACCTGGACAATGGGTTTGCCTTTTTTTTCAGCAGAACTGTCAGCTTCATGTGCCGCTAAATTTATTGTTAGCAACAACAAGGCGAAGGCAAGTATGATCGATCTACAAAACATCATTCAGTCGATTAAAAGAAAGTCCCGAATATCAATCCAGAAACAGTGGCCATCACCACCACAAGGCAAACGTAAACCAGTGTTTTCTGCACGCCAATCACACTACGGATAACCAACATGTTTGGCAACGATAATGAAGGACCTGCGAGCAATAGTGCTAAAGCTGGGCCTTTTCCCATTCCTGATGCTAGTAAACCCTGTAGTATGGGCACCTCTGTAAGGGTGGCGAAGTACATGAACGCACCAACAATAGATGCGAAGAAATTTGAAAAAACGGAATTGCCACCCACCAGGTTGCTAATCCAGGTGCTGGGAACAATACCGGCAATTTGTGTTCCATCATGAGTTGAACCCAGTAAAAACCCGGCTACAATCACACCAAGTGCCAACAGGGGCATGATTTGTTTGGTGAAATCCCAGCTTGAAATTGTCCACTCTTTATTTTCGCCGCCACTAAATAAAGTAATCACACTTAAGGAGGAAATACCAACCACCATTGGAACAAGCGGGCTTGGGCTGAGGAAAGCACTGATGGCTGTCAATATAGCACCGCCTATGACCAGCCACCATTTTATTTCGAGGATCCTGATGAGCGAATATACAAGCAACAGTCCGAAGAAAGAGGTAATGTGCCATTTGTTTACCCAAATCCAGAACAATAGGCCGCTATCCGAATCGGGTTTGCCCCAGTTGGCAAAAACCAGGATAAAAACCAATGTAAAAAAGTGGAATGCAGTTTGCCACAAAGGCCTTTTTTCAGGCATTAACGGAATATTTAATTGCTCTTCGGCTTTTACCTTTTCTTCTTTCCTGTAAATTAACGACATGGCTACCCCGATAATCACACTAAAAGAAACGGCCCCGATGACCCTGGCTACGCCCATTTCAAATCCCAGAATATTGGCTGTAAGAATAATGGCCAAAATATTAATAGCAGGCCCCGAATACAAAAAAGCGATGGCCGGCCCTAAGCCTGCACCTCTTTTGTGGATACTCGAAAACAGCGGAAGGATTGTACATGAGCAAACCGCCAGGATGGTTCCTGATAATGCCGCAACAGTGTAAGCCACCCACTTTTTGGCCTGGGCTCCAAAATACCTGAGTACCGATCCCTGACTGACAAACACCGAAATAACGCCGGCAATAAAAAAGGCAGGCAACAAACAGAGTATAACATGTTCCTGCGCATACCACCTTGTAAGGTCGAGGGTGGCCTCAACAGCTTCCTGAAACCGCAGGTTTTCGAGCGGCATAAAAAAGGCCAGCAAGAAAAAGAAGATGATCCATCCTAATATTTTAAGTTCATTTTTCCATTCCATTATTTAATCTTTTTTGTTCGTATTTTACCGAACATATTTTCCAAAAAAAACTACAAATAAATGATGATGACGTAATAAATCCCTACCCCGATAAACAGCACAGCAATGACCCTTCTCAGCCAAATTTCAAAAGTTTTGATTTTGTTGTAGAAAGAACCTACACTAGATAAGGTATAGGCAATCAGCCAGGCAAACAGGATTACAGGGATGCCTGTGGCGATAGCAAAAACAACAGGTTGCACAATGGCGTTGCCGCTGCTGATGGTCATCGGGATAAGCATACCAAAAAAGAGTACGCCACTGTAAGGACAAAAGGCCAGGGCAAAAATCATCCCCAGCAGGAGGACATCCCAATAGTTGTTGATTCCTTTTTTGTTCATCCTTTCGGTGAGCGATGACATACCCGGAAATTTAATTTTGAGAACATCCAGCATAAACAGGCCAATGACAATTAGCAAAGGCCCGATGATTTTTTCGCCATACTGCTGAAAAAAGCCCGAAATCCTGAATTGGTCGGCCCCGTAAAAAAGTACCATGGCGAGAGCCGTATAAGAAATGGCGCGGCCCAAAGTGTAAACCACGCCATTGTAAAACACCCTATTGCGGTTTTCGATGTCTTTGCTGATGAAGCCGATGGCCGTAATATTAGTAGCCAGCGGGCAGGGACTGATGGCAGTCATCAATCCCAAAACGAAAGCTGTCAGAACTGGAAACGTATTGCTTTCGATAATACTTGTCAGATACTCCATCTTCCCCTGCTAGAGCTTTGTGATGGTATTCACAATCTTTTCCTTCAGCTTATCCGGGTTAGAACGCGCGTACATGAACGCGTCATTGGTCAGGTCTTTCTGTTTGCCGTCTTTCACAATCAACAGGGTTTGTCCCGAAACATGAAGCTCACGGGCAAGTGGCTCATTAGATTCTTCCTCCACATTTAACGACTGAAAGGTCATTGTCCCGTTTTTCATTTGCTCAGGATAGGTTTCTTCGAGTGCACTTTTTGTAACGGCTTCTACAGCCTCGCAGGTAGCACAGCGACGGGTGTTGTGAAAATAATACACTTCCACTTTATCGGTTGCTGCAACCTTGGTATTGTCTTCAGCCTTTGCTTCTTGTGCTGAACAGGCAAACCAGCTTGCTGTAAAAAGCATGATGGCGGCCAATAAACTCATCTTTTTCATGGTTAAATTTTTAAACGGTTAATAATTTTTTCACTTCATTACGTGAGGGCACCCGGCCACTCAGCACTACTTTGTTGTCCACAACCAAGGCGGGGGTGCGCATAACACCATATTCCATGATCTTCATGATGTCTTCTTCTTTGGTGATTTGAGCCTGTAGGCCCATCTCTTCAACAACTTCACGGGTGGTTCTTTCCAACACTTTACAATTGGGGCAACCTGTACCTAAAATTTTAATATCCATATGGTTAATCTATTAATTCGTAGTTCGTAAAAATACGAACAAATATTCAGAAAAAAAATATTAATCTCCAAGAAATTTTTTGTAAAAATTACGGGCTTCTTCCCAATTTTCTCTATTTAGGCAATATTTAATTCTGGGCGCCTCTATTTCTCCCTGTATTAAACCGGCATCTTTTAATTCTTTTAAGTGTTGCGAAAGGGTAGATTTTGCTATGGGTAATACTTCGCTTAGATCGCCACTGTAACAGCAATTTTGATTTGATAAAGTGGTCAAGATATACATTCGGATGGGGTGTCCCATGGCTTTTGCGTATCTGGCAAATTTTTTCTGATCCTCTGTAATAATGTCTTTTACTTTCATTCAATTCGTTAATTTACGAACAAAGATATAGATTTTTGTAATTGCTTGACATCCATATGAAGAAGTAATCTGTACAATTTTATTTGATCATATTAATTACTTTTACATCCTCCAAAAAAATTAAATAATCCATGATGAAGTTATTACATATTATTCTGCTTGCTTTATTTTCAGCAACCCTTGTTTTTGGTCAAATTTCAGGAAACCAACACTTGCCTATAGAGATAAAACAGGCATATAAAAACGGAACGCGCTCGGCTTCAGGTTATCCAGGACCGAATTACTGGCAAAACCATGCAAAATATGAAATTGATGTGCGCCTCCTGCTGGGAGAGAATTTATTAAAAGGTGAGGAAAAAGTAAGTTATTTTAATAATAGTCCTGATACTTTGGATCGTATTGTTGTCCGCTT
>PKSW01000325.1 GCA_002869465.1 Marinilabiliales bacterium | reverse complement strand
CAAACCCTGACCATTGAAGCTTGCCAGGACAGTGCTTTAAGCAATTATCCTTTGATCCAACAATTCGGATTGATCGAAAAAACCAAAGAGCTGACCCTTTCCAATGCCAATAAAAACTATTTACCTCAGCTCGATATCACCTTGATCGGCGGTATCATTGAAGGTATGCCAAGTTTTACTTTACCGGGGGCCGAGTCATCTGCTTCTACCGAAGTCAACCTTATATCTATGGTTCAGTTAAACCAGGTGCTTTGGGATGGCGGCATGACCAAAGCAAGCAAAGGCATCATCGAAGCCGGATCGGAAATTGAAAAAGCGGATTTGGAAGTCGATTTATACCAGCTAAAGGATCGGGTGAATAATTTGTATTTTGGTATATTATTGATCGATGAGCAGATGGCACAACTGGATTTGCTGAAAGAAACCTTACTGCTGAACAAAAAGAGAATTCAAAATGCCATTGAGAATGGAACAGCCTTTAAATCGGATGCCGATGAACTGAAAGTTGAGTTAATCAATATAGATCAAAAGAAAGCAGAGTTGCATTACAATAAAGAAGCCTATATGGATGTGCTTTCGGCCATGAGCGGCGAAAGGATCACCGAAGAAACCAACTTTGTACGTCCTGAATTTTCATCTTCTCTTGAAGATATCAGCATCAACCGGCCTGAAATAATGAAATTCAGAAATCAGAAGTCATTGATTGAATCGCAGGCAAAACTGAATAAAGCCACCCTTATTCCAAAATTCGGACTGATGGGCTTTGGTGTATTCATCACACCAGGCGTTGATTTCGGCACATCCGAATTGACCAATATTTTTGTTGCCGGACTTAGTCTCTCGTGGCAATTGGGACCATTGTATAAAAATGCCAATTATAAAAAACTGACCGAAATCAGCCTGCAACGCATCCAAAACCAGGAAGAAACATTTTTATTTAATACCCATCTTGAATTAAGCCAGACCGATAAGGAACTGGAAAAATATCGCAAATTGCTGGAGATGGACAGGGAAATTCTGTTATTAAAAAGCAGTATCAAAGATGCCTATATGGTGAAATATGACAATGGTGTTGCCACCATGACGGATGTTCTTCAACGCATTAATGATGAAGGTACCGCCAAACAAATGATGATAATGCATGAAATTCAATACCTTATGAAGGCGTATCAATACTTAAATAAATCAGGAAATTAATTTATATAAAACGATAATGAAAGCACTTAATTACATCCTACCTCTCACATTGGTTTTGTTCTATTCGTGTACTTCAAATGAAAAGAAAACAGACGCTACCGGTGTATTTGAAGCGACTGAAATCATTGTATCAGCAGAGTCATCCGGTAAAATCCTCTTTTTATCCATTCACGAAGGTGATGAGGTGACGAAAGGAAAAGTACTGGGTCAGATTGACAGCACACAACTCTATCTGAGCAAACTGCAGGTGGAGGCCAACCGGATGGCATTGCTTTCGGGCAGACCCGATGTGCAATCGCAACTCGATGCCCTCCAAAGCGAGATCGCCAGTGCAGAGTTTGAAAAAAAGCGCATCGAAAAATTACTGGCCGGGGATGTGGCCACACAAAAACAACTTGATGACATCAATACTAAAATCCAGGTGCTGAAAGACAACCTCAAGGCAAAAAAAATAGCGCTAAAAATTCAAACAGAAGCCATTGATGCGCAAAGCGAAGCTCTGAAAGCCCAGATTGATGTGATCAACGACCAACTGGTACGAAGTAAGATTACAAGCCCGATTGAAGGAACAATTCTGGTAAAATATGCCGAAGAAGGAGAGTTGACCGCCATGGGAAAACCTCTGTTCCAGGTAGCAGATCTGGATAGAATGATCCTTCGTGCTTACGTTACCGGAGATCAGTTGCCCAGATTACAAATCGGTCAGAAAATTCAGGTGTTGGCTGAAGTCGGTGAAGACGGAAGCCGTGAATTTGAAGGAGAGATCACCTGGATTTCCGGTAAATCGGAGTTCACCCCCAAAACCATCCAAACCCAGGATGAAAGGGCCAACCTGGTTTACGCTGTTAAAATCGCCGTGCCGAATGATGGAAATTTAAAAATTGGCATGTATGCCGGAATTGTAATTCCTAAATAAATGAAAGCCATTTCGGTTCAGGATATCAAACGGAATTACGGAAAAGTAGCAGCTTTGAAAGGCCTCAGCTTTGAAGTGGAAAAAGGAGAGATCTTTGGGATCATCGGGCCGGATGGTGCCGGGAAAACGACCTTATTCAGAATTCTGACCACGCTTTTACTTGCCGATTCGGGAACTGCCGTTGTGGATGGAAATGATGTGGTGAAGGGATACAAGGAAATCAGGAAAAAAGTAGGTTATATGCCCGGTCGTTTTTCGTTGTACCAGGATCTTTCCGTGGAAGAAAACCTGAAAGTTTTTGCATCCATTTTTAATACAACCATCGAAGAAAACTACCACCTGGTGAAAGATATTTACCAGCAAATCGAGCCATTTAAAACCCGCCGTGCCGGAGCTCTTTCTGGAGGTATGAAACAAAAACTGGCTTTGTCATGTGCATTAATTCATGAACCCGTGGTGCTGTTTTTGGATGAACCTACCACCGGTGTTGACCCGGTTTCGCGTAAAGAATTATGGGCCATGCTGAAAAAACTTCAAAACCAAGGCATCACCATTTTGGTTTCTACACCTTATATGGATGAGGCAAACCTTTGCGATCGTATCGCTTTGATACAGGATGGGGCTTTTATGAAGATTGACACACCTGAAAATAT
>PKSW01000418.1 GCA_002869465.1 Marinilabiliales bacterium | reverse complement strand
TAATAGTTTGTAATGATTCTGATTTTTAAAAATTGTATACCTTATTCACTTCTTTGTGATAAGGTTTCAAGAACACCTGAGAGTGTAGCACCTCCTGATTGAAGGGCAGAAACAACGTTTTTAACCGGTGACTGAAGCAATGAAATAATATCGCCAATAAGTTCATCTTTCGATTTAATAGCGACCAGAAAATCAAGTTGTTCATCACCTATATAGGTCATTTCCTCAATATAAGCAGCCTTTAAAATCGGGCGCTCAGATTTTTTTCTAAACTCTTTGATCATCTTTGCAGGGCCGTTTCCGGCTTCAGCAAACATGATGGATGTGTTTCCTTTTAATGTGCTGTATAGCTCTTCGAGATCTCTTTCAACATTATCCATAGCTTTTTTCAAAAGGGTGTTTTTAACCACCTGCATTTTAATGCCATATTTGAAACAAAGCCTTCTTAAATCGCTGGTATCTACTGCATTTAATTCAGAAATATCAGCAAGATAAAAATTGTTGTTGTCGGTTAACTGCTGTGTTAAATCCTCGATGAGTAATTTTTTATCTTTTTTTCTCATAACAATTCAATTCTTTTAACATTAAGCAGTAGTAATCGATTTTTGATCAACTTGAACTCCAGGGCTCATGGTACTGGACAAAAAGATGCTTTTTACGTAAGTACCTTTAGCGGATGCCGGTTTCATTTTAATAACGGTATGCAGCAACTCAAGTGCATTGTCGATAATTTTTTGATTATCAAAGCTGAGTTTGGCAACAGCCGAATGGATGATGCCAAATTTATCAACTTTAAAATCAATCTTACCGGCTTTTGCAGCTTCAACAGCTTTTCCAACCTCCATAGTAACGGTACCTGTTTTTGGGTTTGGCATTAAGCCTCTTGGTCCCAAAATACGTCCCAATGCACCAACTTTAGGCATAACATTGGGTGTAGTAATAACTACATCAACGTCAGTCCAACCATTTTTGATCTTCTCAACGAAATCATCCAGTCCAACATGATCAGCACCTGCAGCTTTAGCTTCTTCCTCCTTATCGGGTGAACATAATACCAAGACTCTTATGTCTTTACCTGTACCGTGAGGTAAGGTAACCGATCCGCGAACCATTTGGTTTGCTTTACGGGGGTCTACGCCCAATCTGATATTTAAATCAACTGAAGCATCGAATTTGGTATAAGAAATATTCTTCACCAACTCAACAGCTTCTGTCAAGGAGTAAAGTTTTTCTTTTTCGAATTTGGCTACAGCTTCTTTGTGTTTTTTTGTCAATTTTGCCATATTCTTCTCCTAGTTAACAGATTTCGTCAATTAATTGATTTCTGCGGGAAATTTACCTTTAATCTTCACGCCCATGCTTCTTGCAGTACCGGCAACCATTCGCATAGCTGATTCAACAGTGAAAGCGTTTAAGTCTTTCATTTTTGCTTCAGCAATATCCTTTACCTGATCCCAGGTAATGGTAGCTACTTTAATCCTGTTTGATTCAGCAGAACCAGACTTCAATTTAGCAGCTTCTTTTATTTGAACAGCGACCGGGGGTGATTTGATAATGAAATCAAAGGACTTATCTTTATAAACAGTAATGATCACAGGAATAACCTTTCCGGCCTGATCCTGTGTACGTGCATTGAACTGTTTACAAAATTCCATGATATTCACACCTTTAGCACCTAATGCAGGTCCAACGGGTGGTGAAGGGTTTGCGGCTCCTCCCCGAATCTGTAATTTTATTAATCCACTTATTTCTTTTGCCATTTTAAACCTAATGTTTAAAATTTACGTTTTAACTACTCCTTTTCAACCTGCATAAAATTGAGTTCAAGAGGGGTCTTCCTTCCGAATATTTTTACCATTACCTTCAGCTTTTTCTTCTCCTCGTTGATTTCTTCAATGATGCCACTAAAACTGTTGAATGGTCCATCGATAACTGTGACGGTTTCTCCAACAATGTATGGCACATTGACTTCTTCTCCTTGCTCGGCCAGCTCGTCAACTTTTCCTAAGATGCGTTTGACTTCTGACTCCCTGATTGGTTCCGGCTCTCCTTTTGTACCCAAAAATCCCATTACATTAGGAATGTTATTAATGATGTGTGGAATTTCTCCTGATAAATCAGCTTCAATCAATACGTAACCGGGAAAATAATTTCTTTCTTTACTTATTTTCTTCCCTTTGCGAATTTGGTATACCTTCTCAGTAGGAATAAGGACTTGTGAAATAAAGTCTTGAATTTGTAAGCGTTTAATCTCACTTTCAAGATATTCCTTTACCTTTTTCTCTTTACCACTTATCGCACGTACTACGTACCACTTTTTAGCTGATTGCTCGCTCATTTTCGTGCCTGGTGATTGTGATTAGTTAAAACAGATTTATTTAAATATATATTTGATTCGAATAGTACTTCTTCCTGATCGATTAAAACAATGTGTAAAATCTTTCAAGAATTGATTGAAATGAAATATCCATCAGATAAACCACAATCGCGATTATAAGGGAAGCAACGGATACAACAATTGCACTATTCTGCAGCTCACTCCAAGTTGGCCAGGATACTTTATGCATCCATTCATCGTAACTTTCTTTAAAATAATTTAGAATACTGAATTTTGCCATTTTAGCTTTATTTTTTTTGCACGGGTGGTAGGAATCGAACCCACAACCAATGGTTTTGGAGACCACTACTCTACCAATTGAGCTACACCCGTTTTTAAGAAGCCAAAGGTATTCCGGTAATTACCGGAATACCTTCCATCTTCAATTTTATTTTTAACTAGTCTTCGATCTCAGTTACCTGACCAGCACCAACGGTACGTCCACCTTCGCGGATAGCGAAACGTAAACCTTTGTCCATGGCAATCTTCTCTATCAATTCAACATTGATGGTTAAGTTATCACCAGGCATTACCATTTCTACTCCGTCAGGAAGCATGATCTCACCAGTTACGTCGGTTGTTCTGAAATAGAACTGTGGACGATATTTATTATGGAATGGTGTATGACGACCACCCTCTTCTTTTTTCAAGATATACACCTCAGCTTTGAATTTTTTGTGAGGAGTAACACTACCAGGAGCGGCAATAACCATACCCCTTGTAATTTCGTCTTTGTCAATACCTCTTAATAAAAGACCTGCATTATCACCGGCTTCTCCCTGGTCGAGAATCTTACGAAACATCTCAACTCCAGTAACAACTGATTTCAATTTCTCAGCGCCCATACCGATAAGGTCAACAGGATCACCCGTGTGAATAACACCAGTTTCAATTCTACCTGTAGCAACCGTTCCGCGACCTGTAATTGAGAAAACGTCCTCAACAGGCATCAAGAATGGTTTGTCTTGATCACGCTCAGGAAGTGGAATCCAGGTATCACAAGCTTCCATCAACTCGTAAATTTTTTCTACCCATTTTTCTTCTTTGTTGAGTGCACCAAGTGCTGAACCCTGGATAATAGGTGTGTTGTCACCATCAAATTTATAGAATGATAAAAGATCACGGATTTCCATGTCAACGAGCTCAAGAAGCTCTTCATCATCTACCATATCTACTTTGTTCATGAAAACAACAATCTTAGGTACACCTACCTGACGAGCAAGCAGGATGTGCTCACGTGTTTGAGGCATAGGACCATCAGTAGCCGCAACTACAAGAATAGCACCATCCATCTGAGCAGCACCAGTAACCATGTTCTTTACGTAGTCAGCGTGTCCTGGACAGTCAACGTGCGCGTAGTGACGATTTTCTGTTGAATATTCAACGTGAGCGGTATTAATAGTAATACCTCTTTCTTTTTCTTCAGGAGCATTGTCAATGGAATCAAACGATGCGTATGTTGCCAAACCTTTATCTTGTAAGTTAATTGTGATGGCAGCAGTCAACGTAGTTTTACCATGGTCAACGTGTCCAATAGTTCCAATATTTACGTGTGGTTTGGAACGTTCGAATTTTTCTTTAGCCATATAAAAACGTGTTAATAAATTAAGTTATTCAATTAATTTCTTATTTCTTTCTACTTATTATGAGCCGAGGACGAGAATTGAACTCGTGACCCCTTCCTTACCAAGGAAGTGCTCTACCCCTGAGCTACCCCGGCAAAAATGGAGCGGGAGACGGGACTCGAACCCGCCACCTACAGCTTGGAAGGCTGTCGCTCTACCGGATGAGCTACTCCCGCAAACAAAAGTGTGAATTAAGCTCTTTGGCTAATAGCCAAGTAACCGAACTCACACTTAAGCTCACACTCAAGTGGGGAGAGGAGGATTCGAACCTCCGAAGGCTGAGCCAACAGATTTACAGTCTGCCCCGTTTGACCGCTTCGGTATCTCCCCAAATTTTCACTATTTTAAAGAACTGAGCCAACAGAGGGACTCGAACCCCCGACCGGCTGATTACAAATCAGCTGCTCTACCAGCTGAGCTATGTTGGCGATCAACCAGTTATTTTTACTTTTTTAAGAGTAAAAAGCTTATTAGCAATACTTTTCGAACACTTTCCTGCATAAAAAAGCAGACCTCTACTCAAAAAGGTCTGCAAAAATATATACTTTAGTTTATATTACCAAAGAAAATGCCAAAAAACTCAATATTTATTTACGCTTTTTCTCTTTATATTTTTCAAGTTGTTTCTTTAATGCACTGATAGCGGTGTCTGTCGCTTCTTCGAAGGTTTTACTTTGTTTTTTTGCATACAGATCATAACCTTTAATAAGTAAGCGGATCTCTGCAATTTTGTTATCGCGTGATTCAGAATTATCAACTTTCAGGGTTACTTCGGAGCCCATGACTCCTTCAAACATACCGGAAAGTTTACTAACTTTTTTTTCAATAAAGTTTTCAAGTTTTTTATCGGTCTTGAAATGTACCGAATTGATGTTAACTTCCATGCTTACCTCCTCTTTTAGTTAGTATTTGCCCTGGGGTGGGCGTTATTATATATTTTTTTTAATTGCTCAATCGTATTATGCGTATAAATTTGGGTAGCCGATAAATTGCTATGCCCAAGTAATTCTTTAATATTATTCAGGTCGGCCCCGTTATTTAACATATGGGTGGCGAACGAATGACGTAAAATGTGTGGGCTTTTTTTGGTGCTTGTATATCCCTCCAATTGATGGTTTACAACGCGGTAAATGAATTTTGGGTATGCCTTTAATCCTCTATCTGTTATAATTAGCCAATCATGAGTAATATCAAAGGTCTTCTTTTTCAACGAAATGTATGTGCTTAACTCGTCAATAGTACTATCTGATAACGGTATGATCCGTTCTTTATTTCGCTTACCATGCACTTTTAACATTTTATTAGCAAAATCGATCGCATCATGTTTCAACCCAATTAATTCACCTTGCCTCATGCCTGTAACATATAACAATTCAACGATTAATTTGTTGCGAACAGCACTGAAATTATGCTCAGAAATACCTGCTTCCAGATATGATTTGAGTTGCCCCTTTTCAATGTATACAGGCAATTTTTCAGCTTTCTTTAACAAGTGAATTTTTTGGGTGGGATTTGCTAGGATCTCGCCTTTCTTTAACAGAAACTTATAAAATGATTTGAGGGCACTTATTTTTCGGTTGATCGAGTTGGTGTTGAGACCTTCTTCTTTCAGGCTGGCCAACCACGACCTGATCATTTGCGGGGATGCATCACTCAGGTTTTTAATATCGTAAACGGCGATCAAATATTCTGAAAAAAATTGTATATCCGATTGATATGCCGTGATGGTATGCCCGGAATACCGTTTTTCGTTTGAAATATATTGAAGGAAGTTTTGTATGTTCATGTAAACAAAAAGAAGAAACTCCGATCAAATATAATCAAAATTATGATTGAATCAAAGTTTCTTCTTAAAATATCCCTTAATGAAGACCAAACTTAGCCTTCTTCAGCCTGACGGAGTCCTTGAACGTAAATTGCTTTCAGGCGTTGTTCTCTTTTCACAACGGATGGTTTTGTAAACCTTTGACGGCTACGCAATTCGCGCATCGCCCCTGTTTTTTCAAATTTACGTTTGAACTTCTTCAGAGCCCGGTCGATATTCTCACCTTCTTTTACTGGAATGATGATCATTTCTAATACCTGTCCTTTTCTTTTTAAGTTTAAAAAATAATTTATTTAAGGGGCTGCAAAGGTAATATATTTTTTCAAAATACAAATATCCTTTTTATCGTATTTTCAATTTACCTATTCAGATTCCAGTAAGTTGTCAAACAGGAAATCATTTATTTTATAAAACAAGTGATAACGCGTATTGCCTCCGAATATACCATGATTTTTATTGGGATACACCATAAATTCAAACTGCTTGTCAGCTTTTACCAGTGCGGTGATCATATCCATGCTGTTTTGCAAATGCACATTGTCATCGGTGCTGCCATGGATCATTAAAAAATTTCCTTTCAGTTTATCCACGTGGTTGATAGGGGAGTTGTTGTCGTAACCCGAGGGATTGTCCTGGGGTTTTCTCATGAACCTTTCGGTGTAAATATTGTCATAATACCTCCAGTTGGTTACCGGCGAAACAGAAACTGCCGTGCTAAAATAATCAGCGCCCTGTGTAATGGCATTGGCTGCCATAAAGCCCCCGTAGCTCCATCCGAAAATGCCAATTTTATCCTTATCAATATAATCCAATGCCCCTAAGTATTTTGCTGTTTCTATATAATCGATGGTCTCGTATTTTCCCAATTCAAGATAGGTCATCTTTTTAAATGCTTCGCCCCGGGCTCCGGTGCCACGATTGTCAACCGAGACGACAATAAAGCCTTTTTGCGCCAGCATCTGGTACCAGAAATAATTGAAATAACCCCAGGTATTCAGCACTTCCTGTGAACCTGGCCCTCCATATATGGTAAGAAGCACAGGATATTTTTTTGAGGGGTCAAAATCAGGAGGAAGTATTTTCCATGCGTTCAAATCTACCTGTTCCCCGGAGGGAAGTTTAAACTCAGGTGATGAGATCGTAAAAAAGGAAAATTCGCCCAAATTGTATTGACCCATCAATTCTTTTAATTTCCCGTTGTCTTCCAGTATCCTGATCTCTTCGCCTTTTGCATTATTAACCGTTATATAAGGTGGGGTATTCACATCGCTGAACGTATTGATATAATAGTTGAAATTATCACTAAAAGCAGCACTGTTTGTTCCGGTTCTTTTGGAAATCCTGGTGCGTTTCCCCTCCATATCCACATAATAAATACCGCGGTTCAGTGGGCTTTCTTCTGCTGATTGAAAATAAACCCTCTTGTTTTTTGGATCATAGCCATACACTTCGGTAACATCCCATGGGCCTGAAGTTAGTTGCCTGACTAATTCTCCTGCCATGGTATATAGATATATGTGATTGTATCCATTTTTTTCGGAAGTAATGACAAATTGATCATTTTCACCCACGAAAGTCAGGTTATCGGTGATGTCGATATAGTAAGGATTGTCTTCTGAATACAAAACCCTGCTTTCGCCGGTTAACGCATTAGCGAGTAAAATATCGAAGTGGTTCTGCAGACGGTTCAACCGCTGAATGGAAAGAATGTTGGGATCATGGGTCCATTTGATCCGTGGAATATACTGATCGGTTTCTTCCCCAGTATCCATTTTAACGGTTTCTTCTTTCTCAAGGTGATAAACATATATGTTTACCAGCGAATTGTCTTCACCTGCCTTGGGATATTTATAGGTGTAAAGTTCAGGGTATAAATCCCCGTAATAGGTTAAAGTGTATTCTTTTACACGGCTTTCGTCAAATTTATAAAAGGCTATTTTTTTTCCGTCGGGTGACCAGTAAAAAGCCTTTGTAAAACCAAATTCTTCTTCATATACCCAATCGCAGGTACCATTGATGATGTGGTTGAATTCTCCATCTTCGGTCACTTTAATTTCTTCCTTTGAGGCCAGGTCCTTTATAAATAGGTTGTTGTCCCTTACAAATGCCACTTTCTGGCCATCGGGCGAATATTCGGCCAGTTGCTGTTTGCCTGCAGAAAGCACTTCCAGTATTTTGTTTTTTGCATCCCATACATAATTTACTGATTTTGAGGAGTGGCGGTAAATGGATTCTGTTTCGGTAGGGATGAGGAACTTGTTTTCCTCTTTATTCATTGAAAAAGAACTGAGCCGGATGGGTTCGTCCACACCATCAACTGCAAGTTCACCAGATTGGATCATGGTGGTCACTGAATCACCCGTTTTATAATCATATACGATGAGCGACCCATTTTTAATCATAGTGTATTGCTCGCCATTTTGTAGGGAATTCATTCCCCTTACCGACCTTGGAAAGAATTTATAGGTCACCCATATATCCTCAAGGCTGATGTCTTTTAATCCGTTTTGCGCACGAAGCAAAGGGTTGGAAATGAACGTAAAAATTAGAATGAATAAAACGATCTTTTTCATAATACGGAATAAATTGGTTTATAAGTAGCGGCAAATTTAATTATTTGTCGCCAGAGGTATTTCAGATCGGATGTATTTTTCTATTTTTGCAGCGCATCCTTTGAGTTGGATGTTAAAAGGGACTTTAGCTCAGTTGGTTTAGAGCGCTTGCTTGACAGGCAAGAGGTCAGCAGTTCGAATCTGCTAAGTCCCACATATTTTCTTTCATCAGGGTTCTCTCTCCAAGTTTAATTCACAAACCGCACAATAAAATACCCGGAAAGGCTAACCACTGCCGATAGAAAAGCGCCCCAGGCGATATCAATAAAAACGATCTGAATGGGCCAGTCTTTCAAGGTGGCATAGTTGGTGAGATCGTAAGTAGCATAGGTGAAAAAACCAAATAAGGCACCAAGTATAATGGCATTGACAAAAGATTCCTTTTGAACGGCTGGATATACGGCAAAAAATAGGATGCCCACGATAAATATCAGGTAGAAAATGATGGCTGCTACCCAATTCACTTCGTCGCTTAAGAAATGGCCCAGGTAGTTCCGGTATAAATTTTTGGCAATCAGTCCCAGCCATAGCATATCAATAGCGAAGAAAACAACAGATGTCAGCACATAGCTGATTAATATTTTCGTAAAGTCCATGGCTATTTCCCTATTAATTGATGATAGCCCGATGCATCAATGGTGAATTTATAATAGGCCACGCCTGATTGCACAATGCAGCGGATCTCACCATTACTGCTCTTAAGAAAGTCGATAAATTTTTTATTTTCCAGCTTTAGTCCACCTGACTTGGACCATTTGTCTAGAATGGTCACTTTTTCGGTGGTTCCTTCGCTATTTCGCATTCTGAAAGTCACTTCTTTTAATGCATCAGTGCCCGGGAAAGCCGGTTTCTCAAAAACACAATTCTCATACAGGAACAAGCCGACATTTTGGTCTTTGTCAATATAAACTCTTGTGCAGAATTTGTCCATCGGGTTTCCATTGGGGTCGTTGTAATAAATAAGTCCGTCAAATGATTTTCCCGTAATCTCCACCATGTCGGTGGTATCGCCAAAATCATCCAGTGTAAATGATTTAGTCCATTGTGATTTTGCTAAAAGAGCAGTTAAAATGAAGCTTAAGATCAAAAATTGCTTTTTCATTTGAATAAGTTTGAAATTCAAACACGAAAGTAAGAAAATGAAAAAGGATGAATATGTTAAGCTCAAATCATTTTAAAGAATGATTTGTTAATAAAAAAAGAGAGATGTTAATTAACAAACTCTCTTTCGCATTTTTTTATTTGGCTATACTAAAACGATGAACACTCAAGTGGTTGATTGGGCATCTTCATTGAATTCAGTGTTCCTTTACTTTTATGGAAACTTACACCGTCAAATTCAAAAATAAGTGAAATTTCATGTGTGGGGCCCACGTATCCATGTTCTGAATGGATCATCAAATCATATGAATACATTACTTTCATTCTATTTTGATCTGTAAATGGTACGTTTGTTCCAAGCATGAAGGTCATATTCGAGAAATTATCCCAGTTAAACGCTTCATTCTTATACCAAATGCCAAAGTAGACATATGAGGTATATGCATTTAATCCAACTTGATATACATCCATAAATAATTGACGTTGATAGATAAAACCGGGATTTAGTTTCCATCCTCTGGCTTTGCCGTAAAATTGCCTTGATTCCATAAAGTTGATAATGAAGTCAGCATGAGCTACGTATTTAATTTCAAGTGGAGCAGTATGTCCTGTAAATGATTGATCAGGCCGTGTTAAATGATGCGCAGCAAAACCAATGACACCCGTTGTTGAACCCTTTTCGAACTGAAAAAGCCCACCGAGTGAGAAATCAGCGTAGAATGTGCTTTCGTTTCCATAATCAGAAAATGTTGAGGGGCCAATATTTCCATAAATTGGATCCAACTGGCTTGAAAATACAGCATTTGTCAGGTCTAGTTTTCTATTAACCGCGGAGATAGTTGCCCCTACTTGAAAAAGAGTATTATATGAAGATCGGATTCTAACGGATGGCATCACACCTATGGTAGTAGTTTGAATGTATCCCATACCTTGCCTGTCTTGCGAAAATATTAATCCTAATCCTCCAGAACCAGGAATGTTCCTGTCAGCTATATCAGCACTAAAATTGTAAGTGTAATAATTCCCTGCTAAACCTGTCCATCGCTTTTGGTAATTGAACCTGGTTTTCAATCCAAGCGTAAGGCCCACAAATGCCGGATTATAATATGTCGGGCTGTTATAGGGTTGTGAATAGGTTATATCCTGCGCATTTACTTCACCAATGTTAAAAACAAACATTGCAACTGCGCCTACTATTACGAATATTTTCTTGAGTTTACGTATCATCGTTCAATCGTTTTTGCTTGTTTGTTTATTATCTGATTAACAGTACAGTACCATAAGGGTTGGTATTTCCATCTCCGTTATCGCTGCCTTTCCATTTGGTGCCATCTTTAAATACAGCATCGATTTTCCATGTATAGGCTCCTGCAGGACAAAGATCAAGGTTAGGATTATTATTTTCCCTGCCATTCCAACTCGCTGCTGGTTTGCCATCAATGAGCGCATCAGTTTCCCAGATTAAATCGCCCCAGGCGTCATAAATATATAAATGGTATCTGTACAGATTAACACCTTTTACAATGAACCTTCCGTCTTCATAATTCCAACCTAAATTTCCTGGTACAAAAGCATTTGGCACATAGAGTGTTTTATACATCATCTCATATGGATATGAGATCGTATCAGCACAATTCTCCTCACTATATGCAATAAGAGTTATCGTGTAAATGCCATCTTGACTGTAGGTTATTATTGGATTTTCTTCATCAGAAACCTGGCCATCACCAAAGTCCCAGAAGTACGAAACTGCATCTTCACTTAAATTTGCAAAATAAATGACCCCCTGCTCACCTTCATACGAATCATATATTTCAAAATCTGCAATAGGGTTTTCATAAACTTCAACTTCGTGAACAACGGTGTCTTTACACATATTATCATCAGTTACAATTAGGTTTACATTATAACTACCTGTTTCACTGTAAATATAATAAGGATCTTGCAACGATGATGTGTCAATGATTGATAATGGATTTCCAAAGTTCCAATACCATGAACTAATGTTGCCGCCTCCTTCAATAGACTCGTCAAAGAAGAAAGTCTGTTTATCCAGGCAGGAAACATCGAATCCAAATTCAGCTTCCGGTTTTTCAAAAATTTCTACGTCTTGTTCAAGCGTGTCACTACATCCATAATCATTTCCTACAATTAGCTCAACAGTATAAGTGCCATGATCCATATACATATATGCCGGATTTTGTGCATTAGAAGTGCTAGCAGGATTTGCCGGATCACCAAAATCCCAATCCCAATAAGTGATTGATCCACCATTTTCAACTGAAATATCTGTGAATTGCGTTAGTGTTCCGAAACATGTTGTACTTGTAACATAGAAGTTGGCATCTGGTGTCGGGCTTATCGTAATTGTCCGAACTGTACTATCGCGAAGCGTTATGGAATTACTAGTAACTGCCGTAATAATAAGCGTAACATCATAAGTTCCGCCGGATGTATATGTATGACAAACCGGATTTTCCTGCGTACTATATGAGTAGTTCGACCCATCACCGAAATCCCAGTACCAATTTGAAATACTTGTATTATTACTTGCAATGGTTGAATTATCATTGAAACAAACTTCTGTGTTTGCACATAAGGTACCGGAAGGTGCATAGAAATCTGCTACAAGACAAGGATTTCGTTCTACAGTTTTTACAATGGAATCTATACAACCATTTAAGTTGGTTACAATCAATTTAACCTGATAGGTACTATCCTGAGGTGGATAGTAATGTATAGGATGCTGATCATCGGAGTTATTAGCAGCTCCTGAACTTGGGTCTCCAAAATCCCAGTACCAGCTGATTATTTGTGCTCCACCTCCCAAAGATTGATCAAAAAACTGAGTTGGTTCCTCACATGTCCCCATTGTATAAGTGAAGTTAGGAGATGGTAATTGATTCACATAAACATTTTCATAAATGGTCATAGAACATCCATTGGTGTCCAATGCCGTTAACTCAACAGTATAATTGCCAGGTGCTGAAAATATATGATTAATTGTATCACGGTAAGTTGCTACAGGCAAACTACCATCATTAAAATTCCAGGTATACAATAATATTGAATCATTAGGGGGTGAATAAAATGCCTGGAATAGTGTAGCCTGTCCAAAGCAGGCCTCTGTTGCTGTAAAGCTTATATTGAGAGGATCCAGAACACATACATTAAAGCTCGTGTCTGAAGAAGAACATCCGTTCGCATCTGTGATCATAAGAGAAACGGTATAACAGCTATCGGTAACAGCGTAAATATGTTGTGGGTTTTCTTCAGTTGAAAAGAAACCGTCGCCGAAGTCCCATAACCATGACTGTATTGGGCTATTATTGTTACTTAAAGTTGATTCATCAAAAAAAATCGCCTGGCCAGCAGGTTCACATGGTGTTTCGAAGCTGAAAGATGCAGTTGGTCCGTCAAACACGCTTATTAGTTGAGTATAAGTGCTAAAGCATCCGAAGTTATCAGTAACAGTTAACGAAACCTGGTAGTTTCCAAAAGTGTTATAAAAATGTGAAGGACTTTGTAATGTTGATGTCCCTCCATCACCAAAATTCCAATCCCAGGCCACCGGAAAGCCATTGGTAATAACTGTTGCATCAATGAAGTACGTGGAGTCGCCAGAACAAGCGTTATTAAATGTGAAATCTACATTAGGTAAGTCTCTTATACGAATGTCATAAGAAATAGAATTTTGGCAACCATTAACGTCAGTAACGGTAAGTGTTACAGTATAAGTTCCAGATTGCATATATGTGTAAACGGGGTTTGGTTGTCCTGAAATACCTATTCCATCACCAAAATCCCATTGCCAAATTGAGATATTAGTTCCAATTCCTGTAAATTCGGCAATATCACCCAGACATACAGTGTCATTGGCCATTGTAAAATCAACAGAAGGCAATGAATCAACAACTACATCAATTGTTATTGTATCGAAACAACCTTGTGTATTGGTAACCATTAGAGAAACGGCATATGTACCCGGATTGGTGAAAATATGTGATGGGTTTTGAAGAGACGATGTATTATTTACACCAGAAGGCGGGTCGTCAAAGTTCCAATCCCAGGTGAAAAGGTCTGGCCCTCCATTTGGTGAAGAAATATCTGTAAAAAGAACTGGTGAGCCCAGGCATGCATTCTCAAAAGTAAAATTAGCAACAGGGCTGGTTATCACCTGGATTATTCTTGAAGTAGTATTTTGGCAACTATCAATATCCATGACAGTTAAAAAAACTTCATAACTACCGCTTGATCCAAATAAATGTGAAATGTTGGGGTTTGAAGGATAATCTATGGTTACAACAGTTCCATCGCTGAAATCCCATATCCACTGAATAATTAATCCATTTGGTGAAGAAGATTGATCAGTAAAAGCAATTGAATCATTCTGACAGGCAGGAGTAGAAGCAATGAAATTAGCAACAGGTAACTGGTTTACCCTGATGTTATAACTTATAGTGCTTACACAGCCTTCCGTGGTTGTAGCCGTAAGTGTTACAGTATATAGACCTGGCAACTGATATGTATGAACCGGATTTTGCTGGGTGGAAGTATTTCCATCACCAAAATCCCAAAACCAGGAATTAAAAGTTGCACCTATACCTGTAAAGATGGCGTTTTCACCAAGACAAATAGTATCATCGGCCATTGCAAAATCTACCTGTGGAATAGTATCAACTATGATATCCTGAATTGAAGTATCGGAACACCCAATGGTATTGTTAACTATTAATGATACTGAATAGGTTCCGGGATTTGTAAATATATGAGACGGATTTTGTAACGTTGATGTATTATTGACTCCTGATAAAGGATCATCAAAGTTCCAATCCCAAGTATATAAAGCCGGGCCACCATTTGGTGAAGATAAGTCTGTAAATATAACCGGATCCCCGAAGCAGGTTTCGTCAAATGTAAAATCTGCAATTGGGTTTGAAACAACTTCCACTAGTCTTGACGTCGTATTCTGGCAGCTATCCGAATCAGTTACTGTGAGAAAAACTTCAAAAGTTCCTGTTCCGCCATATAAATGAGAAATATTTGGATTGTTCGGCCTGTCTATCGTAATAATATTCCCATCACCAAAATCCCATATCCACTGTTCTATGTTTCCGTTAGGTGAAATTGATAAGTTCGTAAATTGAACAGAATCACCAAAACAAACTGGCGTATTTGTAACGAAATCAGGAATTGGGAGTGGGTTTACATCTATTGTCTGAGTTATTGAGCTGGAGCAATTTTCAGTTGTTGTAACTGTAAGTGTAACATTAAAATTTCCTGTAGTTGTAAAACTGTGGAGAGGATTCTGCAAACTGGAAGTTGTTCCATCTCCAAAATTCCAATTCCAGCTAACCACATTTGGTATTGGTGTTGAGAGATCAGTAAATTGAACCGGTGCATTTAAACAGGCAGGATCAGGGTCCCATGAGAAGTCGGCTATTGGATTTTCGCCTATAATCTGCTGGTAAGGTGGATCATACGTACTATCACAACCATTTACATCTGTAACAGTAAGAATAACGTCATACGTTCCCGGGCTTCCATAGGTATGAGTCTGGTTGGGTGAATTAGTGGAACTCACACTTCCATCGCCGAAATCCCATTCCCATAAGGTTATATTAAATCCTGAAGTTCCGGTAAAAAATATGATATCTCCTTCGCATCCAGGATTTGGTGTACCCGAGATAAATACATCAGGTTTTTGATTTACTGCAATAAATTGGCTAAAGGATTGCTGGCATAGAAAACCCATCGAATCAACAGTGACTAACAAAGTAACGTTTACAAGATCTCCGGGCACATAAGAGTGAGTTGCATTTGGTCCAAAAGCATTTGGTGAGCCATCACCGAAATCCCACTCCCAGTCAACTAGTGTAAAATTAGGATTTGGTGTATTCGAATTATCCTGAAAACTTATTTCGCTACAACCAATATATGTATAATTAAAATCAACATTTATTGGGGGGCAAGGTTGAGATTGCGCTCCGAAAAAGAGAAGCCATAAAAAGGAAATAAAAAAATATCTTAATTTCATTAACATTGCTTTTTTGTTTGTTAATAACAATACAGCATAACAAAAAGTATCATATATATGGAAAGGATACGTTATTTGCCGAAAAAGGTTCTGAAAAATACTTTTGGTTTTGCTTGTTTATTTCATAATAGATTTTTACAAATTATTTATTTAATGCTTGTTTTTCAAATATTGGTTTTCAATAATAGGAATTAATTGGGCAACTTTAAAATGTTTTGCTATAATTTTTTTTTCATGATCTAATAAAAACATCCGTGGGGTTCCATTAATGTCATATAAATTATGAAAATTACTTGTAATACTTTTTGTGCCATTTACATTATACCAGTTCATATTTCTTAGCCTCACAACATTCTTCCATTGATCAATATCCTTATTTTTACTTATCGCATAAACACTTATATCATAGATAGTTGTGTCAATAAGACTTTGAAGCTCGGCGATCTCATCTTCACAAACATTACAATTATAATCCCAAAATAACAAGACTGTAAAATCTGATTCCAATTCACGAAACGAAACAAAACGATCGTTCGTATCAATTAACAATAAATCTGGTGCAGGTTCTCCTATTAATAAAGGTTTTAATTTATCTGATCTTTCTTTTAATTTTTCATTGATTGAAACAGTTGTATTTAATACATCTTCTTTTAAGAAATAATTATCAACCAGGTGAACAAATACCCTGTCAAATCCCATGTATTGCGGATTTTGATATTTGGCCATGAAGTACCATAAAATATAACTGACCATTTCTTCTGATGGACGAGCATTCGAAATAACCAAATCTATAGCAGCAATTGTTGAGTCGGGGTTTAGATAAACGATGTTGTTAAAATAGGACTCTAGTTTTTTATCAATAATAGGTGTTCTGATAAACCGTTCGTCTTTCAGGTCAAATCCATCCCAAAAATGTGCTTTATAATAAAGGAATTTCTGCAGGCTGTCAGCAGCAATAGATTCGGGAATATTAATTTCACTGTTCGCAACAATTAGTTTTGCAATAAATAAATCCGGATAAGCATTTATTATCATAGCTTCTTCAGCATTTAAAAGAGTTCTTAAGGAGTCTAATTGAATTTCAGTCTCTTTTCCTGCTAATTTCGCGGGTGTGTCAGATGATGTATCATTCAATTGTAAAGCTTTCTCAAAAGCTTTATTTCTAAGTAGCAGATGATTAAAAAATAATTCATTTTCTTTAGATCCTTCCGCTTTAATTTCAGCCAATGTTTTCGAATTCGCATATATTGTAAAGTCAGACTCATCGTTTATTATAAATTCGAAAAGCTTTTTTTTAGATGGATCAGCCAGTATATAAATACCGCCGGGATAGTTTATATTGTTGAACTCGAATACATCCCCGTTTGCATAAGCTGTATCCACTAATTTGACCTTACTTCCGTAATAAGAGGTTAGTAAAACAGATGAATCGGTGTAATTATCAAGAATAATTCTAAAATTCACCTGGCTTTTTCCCTGAATGTTAAAAATTAACAAAAGGAAAATGTATAGTATTGCCTGTTTTTTGTTCATTTCCAATGATAAATGTACAAAAAAAACGTGAATACTAACCCTCTTTTTTTTGTCAAAAATTAATAGACTTACGGAACATTTTCAGTTATAAGGGGTATAAATAAACGAATTTTGGGTACTAACAAGTGAATAGCTGTTACTATTCAATTACATTTTAAAGCACCGTACGATGAAAAATCTTAGAAAATTATTCCATTTAAGTTTATTGGCTTTTG
>PKSW01000153.1 GCA_002869465.1 Marinilabiliales bacterium | reverse complement strand
CACTTCCAGGTTTTTATCTTTGGTTCCGCTATATATGGAATATTCGCGTTTATCCAAACTGTTGGCATCACCCAAAAGGATGTGCTGCCCGGCTTCGAATTCCATGCCTCTGCGTTCAATTTCAAGTACATAGGTAGAATCGGTAAGATTCCGAATGCCTAAAAGTTTATGTATATTATCTGGTTGCATTTTTGTTTAAATAGTTGAAAATCCAGTATTTGAGCAGGCATTTTTTCGGGTTGGCAAAAATACATAAAAAATGGATGTGTGAAAAAAAGTCGGAACTAAAGAAGGTTTTGAATACTTCAATGAATTTTTAGTGTATTTTTTTAAAAATAAGAATAATTTGAAGAGGAGTCAATTTTGGACTTTAAAAGAAATATTCTGATAGTGCTTTTTTGGCTTCTTGATAACCCAGTTCAATCAGTTTTTTGGTGTTTCTGGTATCAATCAGGCTGTATTCCGAAAGATCGGGTTCAATGACTAAATCAGCTTTACTTGTATTCACTTTCGACAGGTTGTCGATCAGCGTATAATATGAGTTGATCAGCACGCTGAAAAGGTTTTCCGGTTTTTTATATTTCCGTTTGCCATTCAGGTTGATACCAATGGTTAATTCAGCGCCCATTTCACGTAGCAGCGAGACCGGCACATTTTCAACAATCCCTCCGTCTACTAACAGCTTTCCATAAATCTCAACAGGTTTGAACACGCCTGGGATGGCAGTGCTGGCCATTACCGCAGCTGCTACCTTTCCTTCCTTTAAGATAATTTTGGCACCCGTATTCAGATTGCTGGCTACAATGGCAAGTGGAATTTTAGCATTTTTGAACTCTTCATCGCCTATGGCTTTTATAATTTTCTGTCCGATTTTTTTATTGGCCAGTAAGCCGTATTTTGAAATTGAAATGTTGGAAACCTCGAGCCACTTCATATCCTTTGATAATACTTCCTGTTCTTTCCAGTCGATACCAAAGGCATAAAGGGCTGCAGCGAAAGCCCCAATGCTGTTGCCGCTGATACAACTAATCTGCAGTCCAAGTTCGTCGAACGCCCTCAATACACCGATGTGGGCAGCACCCAAAGCAGCACCTCCACCAAGCGCCAGGCCGATCTTTTTATTTCTTCTAAGCCATTTTATTTTCATGATTAGATAATTTTAATCTTGGTTTATTAAAATATGCCTGTGTAGAACACAAGTTGCAACTAATGAAAATAGATCCTTAAATATACAATAAAAATAATTGTAAGTCAATTAGATAAAGCATAATTTAAATACTAATATTTATTAACATTTATTGAATGTATCAGACAATAAATTCGCTGGTTAAAATTATATATAGTATCTAAACCGAATGTTTTTTAAAAAAAATAATTTGAAATAAACTTGACTTTTTAAAATTTTGTCTTATATTTGGTCCGATGTATTAGTCTTGGTGTTTTTAAAACACCTTTGAAAAACAGCCATTTCAAGCCCACAAGCCAAAATCTGATTCTGAAAAACAACCTCTCCAAGCGTACAAGCCAAATTCCAATTCTGTAAAAAGACCTAACCAGCACAGTGGTAAAACCCATTTAGAAAACTTTTATTCAGGGAAATAACTGTTTCGTTTAATATTGATTTAAACAGTGTAAAGGTATGTCTGAAAACTTGCGTTTCATGTGCATCCTCACTGGTTAATATAATTGAATATTAATTAGAAATTATTTATTAACTAACAGTTAAATCCATGAAAACTGAATTACACAAAAAATTAATGAATCGAACGCTTGTGCTTTTGACTTTTTGTTGCCTGATATTTTTCGGCAATAATTTGAACGCACAATCAGCAGACCTTGATCAGGTCCGAAATGGCACTGTTTTATCACCGGTTTCCCCAGGAGATTGGGTTAATGGTAACGCAGGTGCGCAAAATTCGCACTATGTGGAAGGTATGTCAATACCATACCGTTGTGTTATGGAAGACCTGCCTCCTGCCGACGAAAATAACCCTCACTGGATAATTATCGAGTGGGATATCAGAAGTAGTGCACCAGGAGGTAACTCACCGGGAAAAAATGCCTTTGATTTTCTTACGGTATACGATAATCTTGAACCTCATTATATTTTCGGACACGGTGGTGCTGAGGTTATTGATCCTCTGATAGTTGTTACTGGTAATGGTCCTTCAATTAATACATTAAAATTTCCGCGACCTAATTCAACAGGAGGTGATGTTGAAGGGCAACCAGGTGATACATGGGATGAACTTTCTGATGAAATGCTTTCAATGACAATATTTGGTGGTACAATCACATCAATGGAATATGAATTGCAAGGTGACCTGAGCGCAAATAATGCATCTTCAAGCTTAAAGATATTTTTCTATCCTGAGGATGGATATTCAACCGCGGTGCTGGCTTGGGGAGGAAGAATTGCAACCCAAGATACCTGGGGAGAAGGTAATTCTGCCGTATTTATCAGTGGCTCTCCGTATCATATGCGGTTGGAGGACTGGAATCTAGGTAACCTGGGTAATCAGGATTTATCATGTAATGCCGCAGCTATTTCTGATATACCCAAATGTGATTTTGTCACTGATACATACCATTTCTGTGACGAAGATGTGCCAGAAGAAATGCGATTCGATATTGAGTTTCCAAGTGATAATTATTCATATGAATGGTTGTTGCCAAATGATGAATTTGGAAATAATAACACTGGGGCAATATTTACTTCGGGTGTTAATATGGACTATGTAACAGTAGATCCATTAACAAATTCTGATAT
>PKSW01000093.1 GCA_002869465.1 Marinilabiliales bacterium | reverse complement strand
CTATTTTATAACATAAATAGCCCAGCAGACATTAAGATTTAAATCTATTTTATTGAAAGCAGTAAAGAATATAAAATTGGGTCAATTGTGGATGAAAGCCGCGGTGGTTGGAGGTCTATGGGCATCTATTGAGATTATTATTGGTAGCTTTCTGCACAATACCCGGCTTCCTTTTGCCGGATCCATGCTGGCATTTGCCGGGACGGTGTTACTGATCGGGTTTTATCAGATTTGGCCACATAGAGGTTTGATCATCCGTGCAGGCCTTATAACTGCTGTGATGAAGTCGGTTTCTCCAAGTGCCATTATTTTAGGTCCTATGACTGGGATCATGCTCGAAGCTGTTGTAATAGAACTGGTCATTATGCTCCTGGGGAATAACCTGATCAGTTTAATATTGGCAGGGATTTTAAGCGTATCCAGTGCGTTGTTTCATAAGGTGGTTAGTTTGCTGATCTTGTATGGATTTGATTTGATACAGATCTATGTGAACATCATCAATTTTGCTTTGAAACAATTTGGATTGAATGAAGCCGGCGAATGGCAGATACTGGTTGCTTTACTAACGGTTTACACCTTTTTTGGCGTAATGGCCGCTTTGGTAGGCCTTTATATTGGACGAAAAGCGGTTCGAGTAAAAAATGAAACACGCGCTCTTGCACTGGAATCGAAAGATATTCTGCCAAGGGAATTCTTTGAAATAAAAAAGGATCAGCACACATCAATTCCATTATTAATACTGCATATTATGGCAATTCCATTGGGATTGTTCCTGTTAAATTTTTGGAGCCTGGAAATAGGATTGCCTTTCATTATTTTTTATTCCCTGGTTTTTGGATACCGTTATCGTTTTGCATTGAGGAGACTCAGAAAACCCATTTTCTGGTCGCAGCTGTTAATAATAGTGCTGTTGTCAGCGATTTTTTGGGATATCAATGAACCCAACCATCATTGGATCAGCAAGGAGGGTATTTTAATAGGTATTGAAATGATGATCAGGGCGCTATTTATTGTGGTGGCTTTTTCAGCTTTGAGTGTTGAGCTGCGCAATCAAAAGGTAAAAGACTTCCTGTTTGGGATTGGATTTGGTCAATTTTACCAGGCGGTTGGTATGGCCTTCAGTGCCTTACCCATCATGATCAGCTCATTGCCCAGCTCAAAAGAAATTATCAAAAATCCATTCAAATCATTTGTCATGCCATTGGTGATGGCTGATAGCTGGTTGTTGTTATTTAAGAAGCAACAATAATTTCAATTTATGATCCTTTCGCGGGCTCCTTGGGTAAATCATTTCTATTTACTTGACATTTATCAATTTAAGTCGTACATTGTACGTCCCAATTATACTTATTAAACTAAAACTGCTGCAATGATACCTCGGCAACCTCATTTCAAACAGAAAATTCAAGAAGCTCATAATTCAATTTTACTTTTTTCAACTCTAATTACATGACTATGAAGACACAATTAAAGTTAATCATTACGGGATTTATTTTTTTGATTTGTATTTCAGAACTTTCGGCACAGATGAAATTTAAAGACCTTGTTCGTTATCCGGTATTAACATACGGCGATGCCGGCGAATGGGATGATGGGTATGTATGGAGTCCGACAATTATTAAAGACGGTGATACACTGCGAATGTGGTATCGCGGGTCCCAAGGCGACTTGCAGAACACTACTACAGGTCATATTGGATATGCCTGGTCGTTGGATGGTATTGAATGGAACAGGTATCCTGATAACCCTGTTCTTTCAGCAACCCTGTCATGGGAAGGAGACCTTGTAGGGAATCCTATCGTTATAAAAGATGGTGATACACTTAAAATTTGGTATGAAGCAAATAAGAAGGGATATGCCGAGTCTCTTGATGGAATCAACTGGACGAAACATCCTGACCCTTTGACATTGGAAGTGGGTCCTCAATCCGAATGGGATGATGGTTTTCTATGGGTTAGCACTATAATCAAAGAGGATAATGAATACAAAATGTGGTATTCAGGTGGTAGGCCGAATTTTCCATGGGAAAATGCTTATCCGCAGGTCGGTTTAGCTACTTCACCTGATGGTATAAACTGGACAAAATATGATGATCCAACTACCCAAAATGCACCTTATGCTTTTAGCGATCCTGTTTTGAGACCTGGTGAGGAAAATGATTGGGATTTCCTTAGAGCTTATTTTCCTAAGGTTATAAAGACAGACACGGGATACACCATGTTTTATACAGGTATAAAAGGACCGGTCAGTCCTGAAGTAAAGCAACAAACCGGGCTAGCATATTCAGCTGATGGAATAAACTGGACAAAAGACGAACAAAATCCCATTATAAAGGACGACCATACAGTTGTTGATTGGGGTAGAGGTATTATGTCCGGAGCCGCATTGCACTATGACGAACGGTTTCACTATTGGTTTTGCTGTGAAATTACTCCACCATACAGTTTTAGACCACAAATAGGTTACGCAACACAACTGATACCATGTTACCCTGAGAACTTTGAATTTACTACACAGGCCCAAATCGACAGTTTCAAGGCTGATTGCAATAACTGCAATATGGTTGAAGGAAGTGTAACGATCAATGGAGATGATATTACCAATTTATTTGGCTTGAGTAATTTGACCTTAATTGGATGGGCACTTAACATTGGCATTGTTGATGAAGGTTGCCCTTCCCTGACAAATTTGGCTGGCTTTGAGAATTTAAATTCTGTTGAACATATAGAAATATACAACAACGCTTCACTTTTAAACCTAAATGGTTTAAATAATCTTACATATTTGAGGG
>PKSW01000002.1 GCA_002869465.1 Marinilabiliales bacterium | reverse complement strand
TTTATCATAACCATTCGGGATAAAAAAATAATCGCGTTCCACTTTGGCTTTAAAATCCCTGATCATCCCCGGGCTCACCACTGTAACTGCATCAGCTTTAGTAAGTACCGCTTGTTCAAGTTTATGGTGCATGCGATCTGCTCTTTTTCCTAATTTCAACTGCTGATAGTAATCAATATTGGTCCAGGGATCGCGAAAATCGGCCAGCCATGAAACGTTCAATTTCTTTTTTAAATGATAGCCAATCATGTGCATGCTATGCGGTGGACCGGTCGTAACAATGATGTCAATATTATTTTCCGTTACGTATTTCGACAAAAATTTAACCGAAGGTTTGATCCATGATTTTCGCGCATCAGGGATGAAAAAGTTGCCCCTGATCCAGACCGAAAGGTTTTCCAGAAATGTATTTTTTGAAGCGGATTCCAAAAGAAATGCTGTTTGAATCTTCTGGTCCTTTGATTTTCCGGTCAGTTTTTTATAAAACCTGTACGGTTCAACGATCGGTTTCTTAATAACGGTTAAGTTTTCGGGTATATCTTTTAAAAGCGATGGGTCCTCAACAGGACCTTCCGGGTTATCAGGCGTATAAATTATGGGTTCCCAACCAAAGTTTCTGAGGTATTTGGCAAATTTCAGCCATCGCTGTACGCCTCCTCCTCCACTAGGTGGCCAGTAATATGTTATGATGAGAACTTTCTGCAAAATGGTTGATGGTTATTTACTCATAAACAACTTTTTCCCTTCATATCCAAGGGCACCCAATACCAGCAATATCAGCAACAACGAACTTGCAAACGATATCTTCTCACCAATCACCCACACCCTGGGTTCAAATTTAAATTCGATCGTTCCGCTTCCTGCAGGAACAACCATGGAACGCAACACATAATCCGACCTGAAATAGGCAACTACTTCTCCGTTCAAATAGGCATTCCATCCTTTATCATAATAAATTTCAGAAAATACCAACAGCTGCTCTTTGCCTGAGTTATAACTGTAAGTCAGATGATTTGGTTCGTATGATTTCAGCGTAACACTTGCCGATGCATCTTTTTGAAACGATTTATTATTTAACAGCTCTTCAAACCGCTGGTCAACAATGGCTGTTTCCTTAAGATCATAGTCTTCAAGCGCAGTAATTTCTTCATCTGCCGAATTAACAAAAACGTAATCATGAACGAACCATGCATGACCAAAAGCATTTCTGTTAAATAATGGTGGTGCTTCCGGATTGTAAATCATATACTTGGTATTGAGCATATTCAGCACCTGTGTTCCTTCAAACAACTGGTCAATTTTTTCCTGCGTAACTCCAGATTGCAGCACTTCTATTATGCCAGATATCTCAGGTTGGATATAAGCTTCGATCAAATCCTGGTATCGCTGTAATTTGGCCCCATGATAACCGCCTATCGATTTATGGAAATACGAACAACTGGCATCGTTAAATGTACTTTTGCTGATGTCCAACACCCTAAAATCAGGATCATTGTCTTTTAAGATTTCCTTGTTGGCTTTGCTTGCCACAAAAGGTACATCAACTATGCGTGCTCGCTCGAAATTGCTGTTATTTAAATATCTCCAGTTTATAGAAGCCATGTCAGCAATGAGCATTACAGCTATCACCCCAACTAAAATACCTTTGTTTATATGACCTTTGAGATAAGCCCATAGAAAAGCACCTGCAAGAATGATAAATATAAAACTACGGATGGCATCTGCTTTAAAAATAGCGATACGCACATCTTCGAGACTGCTTATAAAAGCGGCGATCTGCACCGGGTCGGCACTGCCTTTTAAGCTTTCGAACTGCTGCAATTCAAACTGACTGAGGAAATTAAAAAATACAGAAGGGAATAGATAAAACAACAAAGTAATTCCGGCCGTGATACCTAATGCATAATACAATGGCTTAGGCTGTGCTTTTAATTTTTCTCTTCTTTTAATAACCGCTCCCAGCGCCAAAAAAGCCAGTATGGGGATCGTCAGCTCGGCAATCACCAAAGTCATGGATACAGCCCGAAATTTATTGTAGCCAGGTATATAATCAATAAAGAAATCGGTAAAAGGCATGAGATTTTTACCCCAGGCCAGGAAAATGGACAGAATTGTTGCTGCGAGCAAGGCCCATTTAAATTTGCTTCTGACAATAAATAGTCCTAAAACAAAAAGAAAAACCACGATAGCTCCGACGTAGACTGGTCCCGAAATTCCCGGCTGGTCGCCCCAGTATGAACTTTGCCTGGCTATCTCACTCCTGAAATTTCTGTCCGCCTTTTCCAGAGCATTTTGCTGCCCGATGATTCCCGAGGCGCCTCCTTTCGCATTTGGAATTAGCAATGACCATGTTTCACCGATACCGTAACTCCAGTTGGTGATATAATCCCTGTCGAGGCCGCTGGATTTATTTTCAAGGTTCTTGGTCAGTTCAGGTTTACCCCGCATGGTATCCTTACCGTAATCGTAAGTCGCCCAAAGATTGGTAAAGTGTGTTGAAGCCCCTAATAATGCGCCTAATACAAGTACGGCCGTAACTTTGGCAAAATGCGTCAATTGTCTTTTTTGTATGGCCCTGATCAACTCATATATGCCATAGATAACCACCACCATCAACAAATAATAGGTGATCTGCAGGTGGCCAGCATGAATCTGTAAAGCCAGCGCTACCGTAAACAGCAGGACTCCTGGCCATATTCTTCCCCTGAAAGCCAGTATTATTCCAGCCAGCACTGGTGCCATATAACCTATAGCATGTGCTTTTGAGGTATGACCTGCACCGAGAATGATGAAAAAATAAGA
>PKSW01000137.1 GCA_002869465.1 Marinilabiliales bacterium | reverse complement strand
GTAATAACTCAAGAAGAAATACTGAAAACAGTTCCGATTGAGATGTCTCCATATTACAAAGAGTTGTTCAAGAAGTATTTATATAAATTAGAGAGAGAACATGGTAGCCAATGACCAATCCTTAGAACTTAAATTAGTACCAAGGGAAATTAGAAAAATCGAACATTTTGTTGACGACATCTGTGATCAGTTATTTATTAATGATACTTATTACGGAAATATTTTAATGTCAATCACGGAATTGTTCAATACGCTTTGTGAAAAATCACCTGGAAAGACCCTAAATATCATCTACAATACAGATTACAAACAAATAAAAATAAGCGCACAACCAATTGATAAAGAGATAGTTAAAGTAATTGAATCGGATATCGATCTGGATAATATAATGGATGGTCCGTATAGCAGAAATATCTTCTTAATTAAGTCATTAGTGGACGCATATGAGATCGAAGAGGATGCACTCATCCTAAATTTTGATATAGGTGCATTACACAACGAAATCTATAAAAAGAGAGCAGACCAATTACAATCTTATTTCAAGAAAGAAGATGTAAAAAAGAAACAGAAAAGCGGTGATAAGCTTTAACACGGCTATTGAAGGATTTAAATTAAAAAATCCTGAAAAATTAAAATCCTGGCTTCAGAAAATTATTCAAAAAGAACATCAAAAAATTGAAGGGGAGATCGTATATATTTTTACGGACGATACATACCTTTATTCCATCAACAAGCAATTTCTAAATCACGACACATTCACGGACATAATCACATTTGATTCGTCTGTGGATAATGATATCATATCAGGTGAAATATATGTGAGCATTGAACGGATTAAAGAGAATGCGCAAACGCTTCAAATGGACTTTGAAAGTGAACTTGCCAGGGTAATGGTTCATGGAATATTACATCTAATTGGTTTTAAGGATAAGACTTCTGAAGAAAAAGCAATTATGAGAGTACAAGAAGATAATTGCTTAAATTTGCTGCCCTAAATTGATCACTGTTTTTGTTTCACGTGGAACATTCTTATGTTTGAAAATTACGATGTTATAGTTGTTGGTGGCGGACATTCGGGCTCTGAGGCTGCGGCTGCGGCTGCTAATTTGGGTTCAAAGGTATTGCTCATTACCATGAATATGAATACCATTGCCCAGATGTCGTGCAATCCGGCTATGGGTGGCATTGCCAAGGGACAAATCGTACGTGAAATTGATGCACTTGGTGGATATTCTGGCTTGGTTACTGATAAAACCATGATCCAGTTCAGGATGCTCAATAAATCGAAAGGTCCTGCCATGTGGAGCCCGAGGGCGCAAAGTGATCGGGTTTTATTTTCTACAGAGTGGCGAAGAATGTTGGAAAACACCCCAAATATTGACTTCTGGCAGGATATGGTCTCCGAGATTATTGTTAATGATAATAAAGTAATTGGTGTTAGAACAGCCATGGGGAAAGAGATTTTCTCAAAAACGGTTATTCTCACAAACGGCACTTTCCTGAATGGTAAAATACACATTGGCACCAAAAATTTTGGCGGTGGAAGAATTGGAGATCCTGCTTCGTATGGATTAACAGAACAATTAAAAGATTTCGGTTTCGAATCAGAAAGACTAAAAACCGGAACTCCGGTTCGTGTGGACGGACGTACCATTAATTTTGAAAAAATGGAAGAACAAAAGGGTGATGAAAACCCAGGCAATTTTTCTTTTTTGAACAGAGATAAACTCACAAAACAAAGAAGCTGTTACATTACGTATACATCTCCCGTAGTTCATGATGTATTAAAGCTTGGCTTTGACGATTCACCTATGTTTGCCGGAAGGATTGAAGGAACGGGCCCCAGGTATTGTCCATCCATCGAAGATAAAATTGATCGGTTCTCTGATAAAACCAGGCACCAGTTATTTGTGGAGCCCGAAGGATGGAATACAGTTGAATATTACATCAATGGCTTTTCTTCGTCATTACCGGATGATATTCAGTTTAAAGCATTAAGAAAAATCGAAGGTTTTGAAAATGCCAAAATATTCAGACCTGGATACGCAATCGAATACGATTATTTTCCGCCAACACAATTGAAGCTGACGCTCGAAACAAAACGAATTGAAAATCTTTATTTCGCAGGTCAGATCAATGGAACTACTGGTTATGAAGAAGCAGCTGCACAGGGTATCATGGCCGGTATAAATGCGCATTTGAAAATTCACGAAAAAGAGCCATTCATACTTAAAAGACATGAATCATACATTGGGGTTCTCATTGACGACCTTGTTACCAAGGGTGTGGATGAACCTTACCGGATGTTCACTTCAAGAGCAGAATACAGGATATTACTACGTCAGGACAATGCGGATATCAGGCTAACACCAAAGTCATATGAACTTGGATTGGCTTCGAAAGAAAGATATGACCATGTTTTAAAAAAGAAAACACAGGTAGACGAACTTATAAAATTCTTAACCAAAGAAAGTGCAAGTCCTGAATGGGCTGACCAGGTGTTGATCGAACAGGGAACTTCGGCCTTAAAACAAAAGATTAAATTGGCCATGTTACTATTGAGACCACAGATCTCATTAGATCATTTAATTAGAATGAGTCCGGCACTTGAAAAGTATTTGAATGAAAAGGAACTGAGTGATGAAGTGAAGGAGCAAGCTGAAATTCTTATAAAATATGAAGGTTATATATTAAAAGAAAGAGAATTAGCGGATAAGCTTGGAAACCTTGAAAGTTTACCATTAAAGCCTGATTTTGATTATCACAGTTTGAAGTCGCTATCAACAGAGGCACGCGAAAAACTCAGCAGAATCAAACCGGCTACAATTGGACAGGCATCCCGGATGAGTGGTATTTCACCATCCGATATTAATGTTTTGGTCGTTTTTATTTCGAGATAGTGACATTGTTTCACGTGGAACAGAAATTAAAAATAAAATGGTAGTTATTGAAAAGTGTCCTGTTTGTGAAAATGCTGAAACGGAATTATTCGTTGCTACAAAAGATTTTTTCCTGACAAAAGAAAATTTCAATATCGTCAAATGCAAAACCTGTTCATTTGTTTTCACAAACCCAATTCCTGATAAAAATATTTTACCAGCCTATTATGAATCTCCCGACTACATTTCTCATACCCTGAAGAAATGCGATATAAAGAGCTATATCTATCATAAAATCAGGAAGATAAATATAAAAAATAAGTTTAAAATCGTAAATAAATATAAAAATGCGGGTCATATTTTGGACGTGGGCTGCGGTACGGGTGAATTATTGAAGTATTTTAAAGATAAGGGGTGGAAAACTGCAGGAATTGAACCGGCGGAACAAGCCCGCAATTTTGCTGTTGAAAATTATCAACTGGATGTTTTTCCCGAAAGTAAAATAAAACAGTTGGGTGATTTAAAATTCGATGTCATTTCAATGTGGCATGTGTTGGAACATGTGTATGATTTGAATGACAGGTTAAGCCTGCTAAAGAAAATCCTGCATCAGGACGGTTATATGTTTATTGCTGTGCCAAATATCGATTCATTTGATGCCAGCTTATATGGCAAATACTGGGCAGCATTGGATGTCCCCCGGCACTTGTATCACTTTAATAAACGATCATTAAAAAAACTTATTGAAAAGCATTCGTTTGAGCTTATTGATGTTTATCCAATGAAATTTGATGCCTATTATGTTAGTTTGTTAAGTGAAGCCTACAAGAAAAGTGGCATATTGGGATATGCCAAAGCAATTTTAAACGGGTTTAAGTCAAATTATAAAGCTTCTCGTTCAGGTAATTATTCCAGTATGATTTTTGTTGTAAGGCAGAAATAATTACTTTTAATTTTCCGTAATTCTATAGAGTTATTTAATTCGTGATATACACGTTACATTGAAAAAAAATTTCAGAAATAACAGAATTTATTTTTACCTGATGGGCGCCATCTGTTCCGTCATTGTATTTTATGCAATTCAGTATGGGGCTAACAGGTATAATTCTGACCTGGCTTTGAAGAATCGTTTTCAGCGTAACTTGCTGGAACAACAAATGATGCTTCAGGATAAATCTCAAATCATAACTGAGATTATAAGCGATTCCAGTATTTCAAACTGGCCTTCGCTTGAAGTTATCGTGAATGCTGAGGGTATTTTCGCCCAAATATTTGAGGATGATACACTGATTTTCTGGAACTCAAACCATATCAGAAACCAGTTAATAAGCTTGCGTAAACCTCTGATAGACACGGTAATACGTGAAAAAACAGGTTGGTACCTGGTGCATTTTCAACGTACGGATAACTTTAAAATATTTTTATTTAAGCGTATCAAATCTGAATATCCTTTCGAAAATAAATTTTTGCCTTCAGTGGCCAATTCAGACTTTATATCTAACGATAATATCCAACTGACTTATAATTTGGATGAAGCCAGTTACTTTATTAACGGACAAAATGGTAAGCCCATAATCGGATTAAATTTTGATAAAGAAACCAAACCGGGAGCAGAAGTAATATTTTGTCTTTTCTTCTTTTTCCTGCTCGCGTATCTGATGTTTATTCTATGGATGGGCAGTTTGTATGAAAAATACGGAAATATTATTTCAAATAAACGATTCTTATTTCTTTTATATATCATTGACCTGTTTCTCATTCGACTGGCAGATTATTATTTCAATTTTCCTTCTATTTTAAAGCATTCATTCTTGTTCGAACCCAAATTTGAAATTATGGCAGGAATGAACTCGATTGGGGATGTGATCATCACGCTGATACTGCTCGTGGCTATATTTTATAAATTTATTCAGTTGGTACAAAAAGGAAAGATTTATGTGCATCTGAAGTACAGATATTTTCAACACGTGATCTCTCTAACTGCTATGTGGGCTGTTACCATTGGTTCTTTTTATATTATTTATCACATTATCAGTGGTTTAAATATCAACCCCGTGCTGGGTATTCGATTGGCTGAACCGGAAAATATACTTTCCTTATTTACGATCATCTTGTTGAATGTGGTCCTGTTTCTGATGGTGCGTTCCTTCAATTATTATTCGCTGAAACAGCCTGTCGGTTATATTTATAAACTACTTTATTTCAGCATCATAGCAATTATAACTTATGCATATATTTTAGAAAACCAATTAGTTGTCATTTCCGGATTTGGTTTTGTGATATTACTGATCACTATTTTTGCATTCCTGAAGGATACTTCCAGCCTGAAGTTCTTAAAATATTTATTATACCTTATTATTTTTTCGGTAGCCAACACATTAATTATTAATGAAGCAGAGCATGATACCAAAGACATCAGCCAGGTGCGAACTGCAAATTACCTGGCTCAGAAGAATGATCTGAATCTTGAAATGGTTTATTCAGATTTTTCGAGCAATATAACATCTGATTCAGTTTTAAATCTCATCATTGAAAACTATCCGGTAAATCCGGAATTTGCTATCAATGAATACCTGAAATCCAATTATTTTAAATCAATTTCAGGCAAATATGACATACAGGTAACCATGTGTACGGATGAAGAATTGCTGGAAATTCAGCCTGAAGGCATATTAATTGGTTGCGATGAATATTTTAGCAGTTTGATCCGCGATTTCGGTGATTCAACCGAAGTAGCTGATTTGTATTTACAAAATAGCACCCCGGAAAGCATTTACTATATCGGATTGATAGCCGGTGATATGCTGGCCATACCGGAGGCGGGGATGAATATGTACATTGAGTTTTATTTTACATATGTTCCCGAAGGGCTGGGGTATCCCGAACTGCTGGTGGACAATAAAACCCTTGCGTACGATTTGTCAGGCTATGCTTTTGCCAAGTATAGCAACAATAAACTGGTATATAAATTTGGTGATTTTTCTTATTATACGGATTATTCTTCCGTTAGAAATTTTCCCATCGGCAAGTTCTATAATTATTCAGATTATCGACATTTAAAACTGGTAACCGATGAAGGTGATACGCTGATTATCAGCAGGCCCGTGGCTAAAATGTCAGAACAATTGGCCACCTTTTCCATGCTTTTCCTTTTGTTAGGATTGACAGCGATAACGGTCTTTATCCTTTTTTTTAGTAAAAAAGCGCTGGCATATTTTGCATTGAGTTTTCGAACCCGACTGCAGGTGTTTTTCATAGCCACTATCTCAGTTACCATTTTGATTATCGCCATAATTACCACTTACTATGCTGAGAACAGCAATAAGGAAAGAATAGTTACGCAACTCAACGAGAAGACATATTCAGTTCTCATTGAATTGCAGCATAAATTGGGATCCATAAATTCGTTTGATGAATATCAAATGGATGAATTACAACCCCTGTTAAGGAAATTTTCGCTGGTCTTTTTTTCTGACATTAATATTTACGATGCATCAGGAAAGTTGGTAGCAAGTTCACGTCCCGAAATTTTCCGAAAAGGATTGCTATCAGAGCTGATTAATCCAATGGCTTTCGAAGAAATATACGTGGACAATAAACTCTTTTATACTGCTGAAGAAAAAATTGGGGAGATGGCCTATTATTCATCTTACGTTCCTTTAAACCTGGGTGATAATGAGCCGATCGGTATAGTGAATCTGCCCTATTTTGCAAGACAAACCGAAGTAAAAAAGTCATATTTCGAGATGATCTTTTCCTTTTTGAATCTGTTTGTTATTGCTGGTATTCTTGGCACCTTCATCGCCCTTTTTATATCCAAATTACTAACAAAACCCCTGGTGGTATTACAGCAGAATTTATCTGAAATAAGGATTGATGAACAGAATGAAAGGATTGATTGGGTAGCTGATGATGAAATAGGCTTGCTCATTAAGGAATACAATCAGATGGTGGATAAACTGGAGCAAAGTGCAGAGTTATTGAAGCATTCAGAAAGGGAAAGTGCGTGGAGGGAAGTAGCCCGGCAGATTGCGCATGAAATAAAAAATCCCCTTACCCCTATGAAACTCAATGTGCAATACCTTGAGAAGGCATACAATGAGGATGATCCGTCTTTAAAAGATAAAATCCGGACGATTAGTAAATCCCTGATCCAACAGATTGATACACTTGACAAGGTTGCCGAAATGTTTTCCGATTTTGCCAAGTCTAACATTCGGAAAATGAATCAGGTTGAACTCTTCGGGGTGATCAAATCGGCCATGGCGCTGTTTAAAAATTATAATCATATTACATTTGACCTTCACCATGACGAAAGTGCCTATTATACAAAAGCTATCGAAAAGGATTTGCTCAGAGTATTTAATAATTTGATCAAAAATGCGGTTCAGTCAATGGAATATGCTGATGAAGGAAGAATTGATATCACCATGACCCAATCGGATACTCATATTGAAGTTAAAATTTCCGACAATGGAAAAGGCATTGATACGGCTTTTAAAAGCAAGGTATTTCAGCCCTATTTTACAACCAAATCTGGGGGTACAGGACTCGGTTTGGCAATTGTTAAAAATATAATGAATGAAACAGGCGGCAGTATCTCATTCGAATCGTCTAAAAATGGAACAACTTTCTTTTTGAAATTCAATCGCTGTAATGAATCAAAATAATTCACGCCACCCATTTTATTTTACGATAAATCAACTGATATTATTCTCTATTTTTAGGTAAAGCTAATTATGGCCAACAATCCATTAAAACGACTGGCAGGTGAAACTGCTGTTTATGGCTTGGGAACAATAGTCCCGAGGTTGCTGAACTACTTTTTAGTACCGTTTTATACGAGAATTTTTGATGAATCTGCTTACGGACAAATTACGGAATTGTATGCCTGGGTAGCTATTGTGATGGTGGTGCTGACCTATGGTATGGAAACCGCTTTTTTCAGGTATGCCAACCAGGAAAAGGAATCAAATAAAGTATTTAACACCGCAACAACTTCATTACTGATTACATCCATCGTATTTATTGGTATTGTTGTGCTCTTTTTAGGCGATATTGCTTCAGCAATTCAATATGGAGGAAATAGCGAGTATATCATTTTACTTGCTTTTATTGTTGCTATTGATGCTTTCACATCACTCCCGTTTGCGTATTTGAGATATAAGAACAAGGCAAAAAGGTTTTCATTTATTAAAATTGCAGGTGTTGTAGTCAATATTTTCCTGAATTTTTTATTTCTGCTGATCATTCCAAAACTATTTGGTGAGAAGGTTCATGAGTTAATGGTATATAAAAGCAGCCACCTTATAGTTTTTGTATTCATCGCGAACCTGATCAGTACCATTATTTCTTTACTTCTCTTAATTCCGGAACTGAAGGTTTTTAAAATTCAGATCGACAAGGCATTACTTCGTAAAATGCTGGCTTATGGATTACCTATACTGATCATAGGCTTTGCAGGCATGATCAATGAAGTATCCGATAAGATTTTATTGAAATATTTGCTCCCTGATGATGTTGACGCACAGGCACAAATTGGTATTTACGGTGCCAATTATAAACTGGCCATACTGATGACCTTGTTCATTCAAATGTTCAGGTATGCAGCCGAGCCTTTCTTTTTTGCCGAATCGGACAAAAAAAATGCAAAAGAAATATACAGCCAGGTGATGACCTACTTCGTGATCTTCACGATCATTATCTTTCTGGGGATCACACTTTTTATGGATATATTTAAATATTTTATCGGTCCAGCGTTTTGGGCAGGATTGATGATCGTCCCCATCGTGTTAGCCGCTAAACTGTTTCTGGGGATTTTCTATAACCTTTCTGTCTGGTATAAACTCACGAATAAGACACTTTACGGGGCTGCTATTGCTATTTTCGGGGCCGTCATAACCATTGTGTTAAATATCATTTTAATTCCAAAATACGGCTTTATAGGTTCTGCCTGGGCTAATTTCTTTTGCTACCTGGGTATGATGCAGATTTCTTATTTCTGGGGAAGAAAAGTTTATAAAGTAAATTACCAAATCAAAAAACTACTGGTTTATGCGCTGCTGGCAGGATTAATTTATTACCTATCCAGCATCATCAAAATCGATAGTAAATATCTATCGCTACTGATCAATACCATGCTCTTTCTAACATACATAGGTATTGCCTTCATAAATGAAAGAAAACTTCTGAGATCATAAAAAAGGTATGACCATCGCAACAATCAGGAATCTGTTTTTTATTTTGATTATTTTTGCCAGCTTACAACTTTCTTGAATAAATATTCTGAAAATTAAATAGATGCAGGTACGAATAGTTAACAAATCAAAACATCCCCTCCCCGAATATGAAACAGTTGCTTCGGCGGGTATGGATTTAAGAGCCAATTTGGATGAATCGATAACCCTTTCGCCTTTGCAAAGGACATTGGTACCAACGGGATTATTCATTGAGTTACCGGTTGGTTTCGAAGCGCAGGTTCGTCCACGGAGTGGTCTGGCTATTAAACATGGCATCAGCGTATTAAATTCACCCGGCACCATCGATGCCGATTACCGCGGTGAAATTAAAGTTATCCTGGTGAATTTGTCGGATCAGCAGTTTGAAATTCAGGATGGAGAGCGCATTGCACAAATGATCATTTCTGCACATGTCCAGGCCCAACTTGAAGAAGTTGAGATGTTGAGTGAAACAGAACGCGGAGCAGGTGGATTTGGCCACACAGGCCATAAATAAGAGATACAACATTTATGAAAAAACAACGATCAATCATATTTCTGTTCATTTTTTTTCTGGCTTTTAGCTCGTGTACAAGCCAGAAAGAAACGGTGAAAAGTACCGGAAAGCTAACTGAAAAGGAACGCTACAATGCCACCGATTTATTTTCTAAAGCCATCATTCAGAAAGAACTTGGAAAAACTACTAATGCATTGGATTTATTGAACGAGGCCCTGGCAATTAATCCCAATGATCCGGCTGTTTTATATGAAAAAGCCAGAATTTTATTTTCAATCGGCAGAAAAGACGAAGCGCTGAATGTAGCCCGCGAAGCTGTTACGCTTGATCCTGATAATAAATGGTATAAAGTATTGTACGCGAACGTGGCGAAAGCCAATGAAAATTACAGGGAGTACATTTCCATTTACGAGGATTTGATTGAACAGTATCCTAGTGATTTCATATTCTTAAATGAACTGGCATATGGATATAATTACACTGCCGAATATAAAAAGTCGATAGATGTATATGATAAAATTGAAGAAATAACCGGGATAAATGAAAGACTCACCAACCAGAAAGTACAACTGTATGATCAGATAGAAGACAAGGATGCTGCTGTAAAGGAATACGAAAAATTGATTGAGCTAAATCCAGGAGAACCCAGATATTATGCTTTGCTGGCTGAATATTGCTCAAGGAATAAAATGAATGCAAAAGCCATTGAGGCCTACCAGAAAATTGTTGAGCTGAATCCGGATGATCCTTATGTGCATATTTCTTTGGCCGATTACTATAAAAAGAACGGGGATTATGAGAAATCTTTCGAAGAACTAAAAATCGGGCTCGCCAATCCTGATCTCCAACTCGATACAAAGATCAACCTCTTGATTGCCTATTATACAGGTGATTTGGATGAAGAGCAAAAAAAGCAGGCGCTTGAATTGTCGCAGATATTAAAAAAAACACATCCTGATGAGGTGCTGGCCGAAACCTTCTACGCATCCATGTTATATGAAAACGCTGAATACAGCGAGGCAAGGGAAATATTGCGCAGAATATTGGATGAAAATGCTAAGAATTATGTGATCTGGGAGCAATTACTCTTTTGCGATCTGTATCTGGAAGATTACACAAACTTGCTTGCTGATTCGGAAGAGGCGATCGATTATTTTCCAAATTATCCATTACCATATTTATTTGCAGGCATCAGCAGCTTTCAGTTAAAAGATTTCATCAAGGCGAAAGCGTATCTGGAATCAGGTAAAGATTTTGTGGTAAACAACAATGCATTACTTGAGCAATTTTATAATTCGCTGGGAGACACCTATAACGAGCTGGGAGAACACGAAGCATCTTACGCAGCATACGACAAGGTGCTGGCTATGAACCCGAAGAATGCACTCGTGCTGAATAATTATGCATATTACCTTTCACTGCGATCTGAACAACTGGAAAAAGCGGAAAAAATGGCCAAATTAGCAGTAGAAATGGATCCCTATAATCAGAATAACCTGGACACTTACGCCTGGGTTTTATACAAACTGAAAAAGTATGAACAGGCGTATGAATGGATCAAAAAAGCTTATGATAATGGCGGAGAAGAAAGTGGAGTAGTCTTGGAACACTACGGAGATATTTTATATCAGCTTGATAAAAAAGATGAAGCACTTGAGTATTGGAAACGGGCATTGACCAAAGAAGACTATTCAGATCTTTTACATAAAAAAGTTAACGATAAAAAACTCTATGAATAAGCGACTTGGTATCATCCTTCTTTTTGTTGCAGGTATATTTTACATGACTTCCTGTAAATCAACCCGGTCAGCTTTAAAACGGCCCATTAAAGAATATGGATTCGATTATTTGTACAGTAAAATGCTTGAAAATCAAGTGGAATTCAGCTATTTAAGCGCTAAATTTAATGTGGTTTATTATCAGGGTAAAAAAAAGACGGAACTAAGAGGCCAGTTCCGAATAAAAAAAGACAGCTTAACATGGGTATCACTTTCTCCTGCATTGGGGATAGAAGCGGCGAGAATTTTATTGAGTAACGACTCGGTAAAATTCATCAACAGGCTAAATAAAACTTACTTTACAGGGGAGTACAATCTGATTGACAGTCTATTAAATACTTCCCTCGATTATTCTATACTCGAAGCCATGATACTGGGCAACGAATTAACACAATACGATATCAATAAATTCAGGGCTTCTATTGATGGGGGACTCTATCGTATCACCATCCAGGAGCGCAGGAAGATTAAAAATTATCTGAAAACAGACGAAGTAAGCTCGAAAGTGCTGGTTCAAAACATATGGTTGAATCCGGATAATTTCAAAATCAACAAAGTGGAGTTGAAAGAACTGGGCGACGACAACAGGAAATTAGAAGTAATGTATCTCGATTATCATGATGTGGATGGGGTTATCTTACCCAAAGAGGTTCAGATCAATATTTCGGCTAGCACACCCATTGACATCAATATTAAGTTTGGAAAAACAGAAGTTAATGAACCGCTGAGATTCCCGTTTGGAATACCGGGAAAATACGATAACCTGATCTCAGAACCTCTATAAAATGAGTGTTCCTCATCTTAAATATGGAATATTTTTCATGCTGATTGCGATCGGTCTCACGCTTTATTCGCAAACAACCCGTCAGCAGCTTGAAGAAAAACGGAAACAGCTCGAATCGGAGATTGCCTATACAAATAAGCTAATCAAACAAACCCAGGATTCGAAAAAAAATAATTTATATGAATTAAGCCTCCTCAATACCAAAATAAACAAACGAAACGAGTTGGTGGCGACGCTAAAAGGTGAAATGTACGAGATTGAAGATGAGATTGAAACGACAGATAAAAGTATTATTTACCTGGATCGGGAGCTGGCACAATTAAAACAGGAATACGTAAAACTGGCTTATTTCGCATTTAAACATAAAAATGCCTACGATAAATTGATCTACCTGTTTTCGGCTGAAGATTTGAACCAGGCCTACCAACGGTTGCGGTATCTCGATCAGTTGAGTGAATTTATAAGGAATGAAGCAGAAGAAATACAGCGTTTGATGAAGGAAAAAGAACAATTATTAAGTAATTTGAACCGGCAAAAAGAACAAAAGAAGGAATTGCTTGAAAATGAGAACCTGCAACTGTCTAAGCTGGAAGTAGAACAAATTGGCAAAGACAAATTAAAAACGGAATTGTCGAAAAAAGAGCGGGAACTAAAAAAATCATTGCAGGCTAAAGAGCAGGAATCAGAAAACCTGAACAAAAAGATCAAAGAAATTATTGCTGATGTAACCAAACCGAAACCTACTCCCGGTGGTAAAAATACATACGAATTAACACCGGAAGAGACATTGCTTTCTGAATCATTTGCAGCCAATAAAGGCAAACTGCCCTGGCCAATAGAAAGAGGTGTGATTTCGGAAACCTTTGGTGTGCACCAACATCCGGTATTAAAAAATGTAAAAACCAAAAATAATGGTATAGATATTGCCACTTCGGAAAACTCAGAAGCACGATGTGTATTTGGCGGTGAAGTGGTGAGTATCACCTCCATTACTGCTACAAATAAAGCCGTAATTGTTAAACACGGAGAATATTTTACCGTGTACACAAATCTCGACGAAGTGTTTGTTAAAAAAGGCGATAAGATAAGTACCAAAGAATTAATTGGACGGGTACATACCAATATGGAAGGCAAAACCGAACTGCACTTCCAGGTATGGAAAGGCAAATTGCTTCAAAATCCATCCCAATGGATTATCAATCAATAAATTTTTTAATTAATTCCTGATTAGTTTTCCGGTTTCAAAAGTGATATTATCGAAGGATAATCGGTAGATATAGATACCAGTTGCCAAATCTATAGCATGTAATTCGAAACGATTGAACCCAACGCTCAAAGCTTCATGTTGTGTATAAACTGTTTTTCCCGATTGATCAATAAATTCAATACGCAGTTCACCTTTTTCCTCTGTATTCAATTCAATGTGAAGTGAGGAGGTGAATAAGGGATTTGGATAAATCCTCGAAGCAGATACAAATTGTTGAATTTCATTTACACCCACGTTGGTATAGACGATCATGGTAACTGGAATAGTATCCGGTTCAACGTCATTTGCACTAACTATCATTGCACAATGATAATCTCCCGTATCCATACCATTATTGTCGAATGCGATGAATATTTCATCAAACTCAGATTCGAGCAACTCGCCTGTATATTGACTTAAACTAATCCATGTCGGCTGGTCTGCAATGTTTATCGTGTAAAATAACGTATCACTTCCTGTATTAGCAATTTTCAAGGTATCAGTTGTAGTTGAATTTATAAGCATTTCAACGTGAACGGAATCTTTATTGACCGACATATCAGGCCTGTTGAGCATTAAATTAATGGAATTGAAAATATTCAAACGGCCACCTGTAACGGTAATACCTTCTAAATCTTCCACCGGGTCAACCCCTGATAAAATATAATCTTTGATCAACAATGCACCTTCTGCCGGATTGGCTTTATAAAAATTCATGAAAGTAGTATCGGCAGCAGCATACAGTAATGCAACAGATCCTGTTACATGCGGTGCTGACATGGATGTTCCTGTTTTAAGACCGTATTGATTGTCAAGAACCGTTGAGTAAATAGCAGATCCCGGAGCCCCTATATCAATTGTTGTAAGACCATATCCGGCAGAAGTTCTTTTAATGTCCTGGTTCGTTGTGTTTGTTACCGTAATTAAATAGTCTGTAGCATAAGCTGTGGGAATATCACCGGTTTCATCAATATCCCAATTGGCATTGGCGGTAGCTCCCACACTCAAAATCCCAAGTTGGCCCAATGAATCGTACATAGCTTCCCAAATCGGGTAATCTTCAGGTTGGCCGTTGTTAACCCCAAATGAGCAATTATCTGCGACTATAAAAGCACCTTCTGCGCCATTTGATAATTCATATTGCTCTCTCACGGTATATACATAGCTTAGTGCTTCAACAACAATTGATTCAGTTGTTGAAGAACCGGCCACCGGTAGAATTTTAACATTTATATTAACCCCGGTCACACCGATCTCATTATTGCCAATGGCTCCTGCAATACCTGAAACATGGGTTCCATGGGAACTTGTTGTGGGAACATCTCCATTATGCTGATAAGCATTCCATCCGTCGTAATCATCTATATATCCATTTTCGTCGTCATCAATGCCATTATTGGGGATTTCACCATGATTTTTCCAAAAATTCAAATCTTCATGCTGCAGATCAGCACCGCCATCAATAACAGCAACAACTATCGTATCTCCAAAAACTGTAAATCCTCCTTCCGTTATTTCCCAGGCATCAGTAGCATCAATATCTGCATCTTGCAAACCACCATTTTGACCTGTATTTTTCATTGACCATTGGAGGTCAAAAAATTCATCGTCAGGAATTACTTCATCTGCATCACGTAATTCGATGTAATGATTACTTTGCGCATTTACAACTTCTTTATGAAATCGAATTTCAGCCAAAAGCTGTTCATTGCTCTTCCTCGAGTTATCAAAACGAAGTAAATAAATATTGAAACGTTTTGAAATGACCTGAATGTTCGATTTATCAACAAGATCAAAATCATTTACTAATTGATCAATAGATTCTGTGCTTTTGAGCTGAACCATAATTTCTCCGGGAATATATTGAGCAGAATTATACGGCTGGGAAAGAACAGTAAATCCTAAAATGACTAATATAAAGAGTAATGTATTTCTTTTCATTGTATATAGTTAAACTTTTTAATCTGAATAGGCGAAAATAGCAAAATATAACAGATAATAAAAAAAGGGCTCATGCCCTTTTCAAAATTTCGTTATTCAATTATCTTTTCTCGCGCCTGGTAGGCTTTTCTGGCAGCATAACCTATCCCCAGTGTTATTAATATAATGGCACCACTTCCAATCGGAAGCGATCCCCCGATGGGGATATCACCACCGCCCGGGTCGGGTGGTGGAGGGGGTTGAGCAACAAGCGTTCCCAGTGCCATGAACAGGCACAACATAAGCATGGCTATCTTCAAAAAAATCATCTTCATCTGGCTGCTTGCTTGCGTATTATATTAATTGGTTCCTGTCAATTTATACAGTTGATAGCATAAAATCTTACTGGGATACCGGTTATATTATGCAAAGTTTCAAAAAAGTAACTTCAACTTTGGCGGCAAAAGTAAATTAATTCTACAAACTGTTGTTAATAAAACATTTTTCTGTTTCTACTTCAATTGCTCTAATGGTTATTTATTCTTTGATTCTTCTATTTCTTCTTTTGCTTCAATCTTTTTTTCAGCATTTTCTATTTCACCTGCTTCTTGTGTTTCTACTTTTTGATTGATGGTTATGCCTCTGGACATTTCTGTATCTATAGGACCTGGAGCTGGAGGAAAACGTTTACTAAAATCAGAAGATTCTGTAGTTCCATCTTTTTGTATGAATTCTTCACTGGCCCTTGTTGCAACTATTTGCCATGAGAATGATACATTTGAGGTGCCTCCCCTTAATTCTATTACATCAAAACCATTCGCTGATTTATTAGTAACATATACACCGTTGCAATCCCCCTCGAGTGTTACAAAAACTTTCATTGGATGATTTACATCAATCTGTATATTCTTTTGGAGGATCGGATCCAATGCTACATGAGTTTTCCCATTAACAAGTTGACCGATTCCATAATCCTGAAATAAAACTTCTGGTGCCTCAGGACAATACATGACCACTGGATTTTCATTAAGATCTTTAACGATGGTACTTTTTGCCCCATTTGATAAAATCCCATAATTTGTTCTATCCCATCTTCCACCTACACGCGCATAAGTATTAGCATCTTGAAAATATCCCCCAACTCTATCATCTCGGTCAGCAGTTGCCGTCGCATATCCATAAACGCCAACTCGCTCACCAGTAAAAGCACCACCACTGCCATAAGTGGGGTATGTGTAATATCCGGAGCCATTATTTCCAAGACCTATAACTACTGTTCCTGTTGATGAAATGCCTTTCCCGTAAACACCTTGCTGCCCGGTAAATGCACCACCACTGCCTGTTGTAGTGGTAGAAGCTGTCGAAACATTATTACCAACACCAATGACACCTGTGCCTGTAGCATTGTTATCTACTTTAGCATAAATACCACTGGCCCCCGTAAAAGCACCGCCGCTGCCACCCACCAGGGTAAATATAGAGTCGCCACCAATTACAGGATTATCGTAATTACCTACACCAATTACTCCAGTACCATTACTTGCTTTTCCTGCACCGTAAACACCATTATTGCCACTTGCTGCTATTCCAGTACCTGTTGTTAAATAAGATGTGGATTGATTATTTCCTGCTGCACCTAATCCAGTACCTGAAGGGTCATCATTATTAGCCCATAAACCAAACGCTCCAGAATTATTTGCTCTTCCATAAGCCCCACTTCCAGTGCCACCATTAGAAAAATATCCTGCAATTCCTGAACCCCATGCAGTTCCATAAAAAGCACTGCCAGTTCCTGTATTTTGTCCAAAAAATGAGTCACCAGCTCCGGTAGCGTTACTAGTTATACCATCGTCATCACCAGATGCTGCAGTGTGTAGAGTGCTTGTTGAAAAAGCAGCCGTAGTATTAACAGTTATTATCCCATCACTTCTCACTCTCATTCGCTCGGTATTATCTGAATAAATAGCTAATGATTGAGCATCTGTGGTTCCCAGAAAATTTGTTAATGGGTTGGTTCCTGAATTACCTGTGGTTGTCCAGTCATCACTTTCTCCACCAATCCCAATCCAGTTAGGAGAAGCAGGTGTTCCAGCATTATAGTAAAAACCTGGCGTATTGTCTGTTTGCCATATGAGTAATCCGGTAGCCGGGCTTGATATGCCGTTGCGCTGGGTCAGTGTCATCCTTGGAATGAGAATACCTCCGGAAGTGGATTTAATTTCTAACATGGCTGAACCATCAGGAGCACTGCCATCTGTATTGATGGCCACCTGGGCATTTAATGAGAAAGCTACAAGCAAAGCAACTGCTGTTAGAATTGTAATGTTTGTTTTCATTGTCTTGTTTATTAGTTTTTGTATT